>NZ_FYBH01000102.1 GCF_900185595.1 Calothrix rhizosoleniae SC01 | reverse complement strand
AAGTAAGTATGGATCTTATCTCTTTGCCCATTACTATAACTTGGGTACAAACTTTGAACCTATCTCACTATTCTAAAAATGCTTATTTACTTAAGTAAAATTTTCCAGAAAAGCTTGATTTTTTGTTTTTATCTTTAACAATATTTGAGCTTTTCAGCAAAAATATTATTAGTGGGATAGGTTCAAAATTAGCTGACGAAAATGGTCAAAGAATTCAAGACTACTTAGCTGAGTTTGGATACTACTGTCATTTCCTCACTCGTCAAGGTAAACCCTACAAGGTTTCTCAACTTCCAGATCATACTAATGGATTGTTCTTACCTTAATAAGTTTACAATCTAGCTATTATCGAAAATATTCAAAAAATTGTGCAGCGAGTTTTAATAGTAAGTCCACACTTCCCTCCGATCAACGCCCCCGATCATCAAAGGGTACGAATGTCTCTACCCTATTTTGAGGAATTTGGCTGGGAACCCCATGTTCTGAGTGTTAATCCAGAATATGTTGAGGGTGTGCAAGATTTGCTACTGGCAAAAACAATTCCTGATCGCATCCCTGTTACTTATACAAGAGCATTACCAGTCCAACAGACTCGGCAAATTGGCATAGGTAGCCTGGGTTTGAGAAGTTTTCCTTATTTGCAGCGAGTAGGCGCAAGCTTATTACAAGAGGGAAAATTTGATCTAGTCTATTTTTCTACCACGGTATTTACATCAATGGCTCTTGCTCTCAGATGGTACCGCAATTTTGGTGTTCCCTATGTCTTAGACTTTCAAGATCCTTGGCTGAGTGATTATCAAAAACAACCCGGAGCAGGTAAACCTCCTGGTGGTAGTTTCAAGTATGGATTTTCTCAATTGCAAGCAAAACTGCTAGAACCCAAAGCACTGAGTAAAGTCAGTCATGTGATTAGCGTTTCACCTGCCTATCCCAATACCCTGCAACAGCGATATCCTCACCTCAAGGCAGAACAGTTTACAGTCTTGCCCTTTGGTGCTTCAACAGCAGACTTTGAAGTACTTCCTTCCCTCCAGGTTCAACAATCAATATTCGATCCCAATGATGGTAAGCGTCACTGGGTATATGTTGGTCGGGGGGGCGATGATATGGCACTAGCGTTGCGAGGATTATTTTTAGGTATCAAGTCTCACCGCCAGCAAAATCCCCAATTGTGGCAAAATGTGCAACTACACTTTGTTGGTACTAGCTATGCTCCAGAAAACTTAGCAGTAAAAACCATAGAACCCATTGCCCAGGAACTGAGGGTTGGGGATTTAGTTACAGAGCATACCCAGCGCATTCCCTATTTTGAAGCTCTAAAAGTTCTTACAGATAGCGATGCAATTTTACTAACTGGTTCTAATGACCCTGGCTACACTGCTTCTAAACTCTATCCTTGCGTTTTAGCCCGTAAACCTATCTTTGCAATTTTTCATGCTCAAAGTTCTGTAGTTGATATCCTCAACAGTTGCCAAGCTGGTCGAGTTGTAACTTTTACTGCCAACACCCAACCAAAAGATTTACTACCTCAAGTAAACTATCAGCTAAATTGGTTGCTATCTATACCAAAAGCATATCAACCAGAAACAAATTGGTCAGCTTTTCACCCCTATACTGCACAGGAAATGACTCGTCAGCAGTGTAATATTTTTGACAAGTGTCTTGTCACCACAAAGGAAAGTAAGTGACTATGAACCAGTTCTTGCAAACCTCAAATCAATATGCTTCCCTGCCAAATCTTGCACACTTGCAACGACGACAATTACTCAAGGTATTTTGGCTATTGGCTCTGGGACTGTTTATATATGAACTCTTTTGGACTGAGACAAGTTCCCTAGTCACTAATTTTGGATCAATCTTAATCACTGCTGCGGCACTATTACCCAGTTACCTTTGGTGCTCTGGTAAAGCATTGGGAATGCCAATTTTTCCTTTATTCGCATTGACATATATTTGGACTTATGCATTGCCTTTGGTCACTAAGCATCCTAAGGCTATAACCTATTCTCCTGCAAGTCATTTATTTGCTAGTTTTACTGTTGCAGTATTTTTGGGATTAGGAACTATTATTTGGTTTAGATTTGTCAAATCTCCTCCGCCTTTACCTAAATCATATCGTGCTTTAAGCAGTCAAAAGGGCGATGTATTTTTCTTATTTGTTTTAGTAATCAGTATTTTCTTTAATATTGCAAATACTGGAGGGTGGCTGTTTCTATTTTTGTACGGAGGTATCTTTACTGCTGTTCGTGCTGCAATTTTAGGGCTGACAGTTTTAGCGAGTTTTGTACTGGCATATCAATTAGGGACTCAAGAATTATCAAAAAGTAAGTCTAGATTATTTTTAATTTTGCTGATTACCTACATGGTGACAGATGCAGTCAGCTTACTTTTAGTAGGTGCAGCTTCTACTTTTTTAGTTGCTACAGTTGCATTTATTATTGGCAGACAAAAAATATCTGTTTTACCAATTGTGATTGCCCTGATTTGCTTTTCATTTTTGCACTCTGGTAAAGCAGAAATGCGAGCAAAGTATTGGTTTGGAAACCAACCTGCTTATGTGCAAGTTTGGCAATATCCTAGCTGGTTTGTAAAATGGGCAGGTCATAGCTGGGATTACTTTAATAAACAAGATGATTTATCTACATCTTCAAAGAAACAATCTTTTTTAGAACGTTCTAGTGTTATTCACTTGTTTCTTCTTGCTCAAGATAAAAGTCCTGAATCTATTCCCTACCTACATGGGAAAACATACGCAATTCTCCCGCAATTATTAGTACCCCGCATTTTCAACCCCAAGAAAATTCGCAGTCACGAAGGAACGTATCTTTTAAACATTCACTACGGATTACAGACCCGCGAAGCAACGTATACTACTACTATTGGCTGGGGGTTATTAGCTGAAAGTTATGCCAACTTTGGTTTACTTGGTTGTACTGGATTAGCAATTGTTTTAGGAACTGCCTATGGAAAAATTACCCGTTGGAGCATCAATGCACCGATTCTTTCAACCCAATCCCTGTTTACGGTACTCTTTTTGGCGTATGCCTTTCAGACTGAGTGGTCAGCTGGGGTATATGTCGCTGCTTTAGCTCAATCCAGTGTGGTGATTGTTGGCATTGTAGTGTTTTTAATGCAAACTTATTGAGTTCCTCAACCCCAGGTGATCGCTTATGACCCATATCAAGTCTAATTGGGTATGACAAAGTTAGCAATTATTATCTCCCATCCAATTCAGTACTATGCTCCCTGGTTCTGTTATTTAGCTAATAATACTGCTTTAAATATTAAAGTCTTTTATCTCTGGAATTTTGGTGTTACAAAGCAGGTTGATGTCGGTTTCCAACAGTCACTTGAGTGGGATATCCCTTTACTGACTGGGTATGATTATGAATTTGTCCCTAATGTCAGTTCCGCTCCCGGAACCCATCATTTTTGGGGTTTGCAAAATCCATCTTTAGTTTCCCAGGTGAGGGCTGATAATCCAGATGCTGTGCTGTTGATGAGTTATAACTACGCTAGCCTCTACCGCTTTCTATGGAGCTGGAATACTCGTCAAATTCCATTACTGTTTCGGGGAGATTCCCATCGACTGCTTGCAACTACTGGTATCAAAGCTTGGTTAAGGCAGCAGTGGATTACTCAAATCTATCGTCGTTTTGCGGCTTGTCTGTATGTGGGTAAAGCAAATTATGAGTACTTCCGTTATCATGGCGTTGCTCAACAGCGTTTGTTTTTTTCTCCCCATGCTGTAGAAAACGATCGCTTCTTGAGTCAAACTGAAAGTGCAACCCATCAGGCGATCGCTTGGAAACGAGAATTAGGTATCCCAGAGCATCATGGAGTAGTTCTATTTGCTGGTAAATTTGAATCTACAAAACGTCCTCTGGATTTGCTTCATGCCTTTTTAGATTCCCATCTAGATGATGTCTCTTTGTTGTTTGTTGGTAGTGGTTCCCTTGAACAAGAACTGAAAGCATTAGCAACAGGACAATCCAATATTTACTTCGCTCCCTTTCAAAATCAAAGCTTAATGCCCCGTACTTACGCAACAGCAGATTTAGTTGTCCTACCTAGCTACGGTGAAACCTGGGGACTAGTTATCAATGAAGCCATGTGTATGGCTCGTCCAGTAATTGTTAGCACCCATGTAGGTTGTGCCCATGACCTAATTCATCCAAATCAAAATGGTTTGAAATTTCCAGCAGGAGATGTATCTAGCCTGGCTCATTCTTTAAAAGAAGCTTTTTCAGACCGAAAACGATTACAAAATTGGGGAGAAAAAAGCCGTAGTATTGTTTCTCAGTATAGTTATACCCAGGCAACTCAGGGACTAATGCAGGCACTGAACTATATTAAGGAAGTATAACTAGACAACAGCAGTTACCGCGAGGTTTTATGAAGTTTCATCTCTGGATACCAAATCTGTTTGGTTTTAAGGGCGGTATCCAAGTTTACTCATCATTTTTTTTACAAGCCTTACAAAACCTCTATCCCCATGATCAGCACCATGTTTTTATTAAACATGATATACAGGCTTTACCAAATCCAAATATTGTCTATTTACCAGAAACTAGATTCCACTTTGCTGGAAGATTGCCCCTAAAACTTCGCACACCAATTTTTGCAGCTCAAATTATAGGACAAGGTCTTCTCCAACGACCTGATTTAATTATTACAACACACCTCAATTTTACCGTTGCTGCTCATTTGCTTAAACGCCTAACAGGTATTCCTTATTGGACTATTGCTCATGGTATAGAAGCGTGGAATATTCAAAATCCGGAATTACAAGTTGCTCTGCGTAATGCAGATCGTATTCTTGCAGTCAGTAACTTTACACGCGATCGCCTGCTCAAGGAACAAAACCTCGATCCTAAAAAAATTTCTCTCTTACCCAATACTTTTAACACACAACGATTTCAAATTACTAGTAAACCAACTCACCTCTTACAGCGATATGGTTTAACTCCTGAGCAGCCCATTATCCTCACAGTTGCTCGACTTTCTCAAACAGAAAAATACAAAGGTTACGACAAACTTCTTCATGCCTTACCTTTAATCCGTAAGGTTATTCCAGATATTCATTATATTCTAGTTGGTAAAGGAGATGATTTACCCCGGATTCGAGAAGTCATTGCCGAACTCCAAATTCAAGATTTTGTTACCTTAACTGGTTTCATCCCTGACGAAGAATTGGGCGATCATTATAATCTCTGTGATGTATTCGCCATGCCTAGCAAAAAAGAAGGATTTGGTATAGTTTACCTAGAAGCTTTGGCTTGTGGCAAGCCAGTTTTAGGAGGTAATCAAGATGGGGCAATTGATGCTCTTTGCCATGGTGAATTGGGAGCGCTTGTGAATCCAGATGAGATAGAGGTAATAGCCCAAACTCTAATGAAAATCCTGCAAAAATGCTATCCCAATCCCCTTGTTTATCAACCAGAAATGTTGCGAAAAAAGGTTATTTCTCAATTTGGATTTGCAAGTTTTCAAAATACTCTTTGTAGTTATCTAAAACACTATTTTCGGACTTCAATCTAACAATACCTGAATAAAAATCTCACAATGAGAATCCTCCATATAATTCCTTCCGTCGCACTATTACGGGGAGGTCCCAGTCAAGCAGTACTAGAAATGGTTAAAGCGCTGAGGGATAATGATATTGATGCTGAAATTGCTACTACTAATGATAACGGAGTTGATTTATTAGACGTACCTCTAGGAGAACGCACAGAATATCAACAGGTTCCTGTGTGGTTTTTTCCTCGCTTTTCTCCTCCACTTCATGCAGTCAGAGGATTTGCTTTTTCTGGGAAATTTACAACTTGGTTATGGCAATCAATACATCAGTATGACTTGATACACGTTCATGCGATTTTTTCCTATGCTTCTACCGCAGCAATGGCGAACGCTCGCTTGCAAAAAGTTCCTTACATAGTTAGACCTTTAGGACAACTTTGTAAATGGTCTTTACAGCAAAGCGCACGCAAAAAGCAAATTTATCTCAAGCTTATAGAAAAAGCTAATCTCAATCATAGTCAAGGAATTCACTTTACTTCTGAGCAAGAAAAACAAGAAGCTTCCCAGTTAAATTTAACTTCCCCTAGTTTTATTATTCCTCATGGACTTTCTATTCCAGCAAAAATACCTGATGCACGTCAACGTTTGCGTCAACACTTTAATTTACCACTACTAGATGAACCGATTATTTTATTTTTGTCTCGGCTACACCCTAAAAAAGGATTAGACTATTTAATTCCTGCATTAAGCAAGTTATCCAATTATAGGTTTACATTTATTTTAGCTGGTAGTGGAGAACCAGATTATGAAAGTGAAATTAAATCTCTGATAGCCGCTCTAGGTATTGAAGAACGTACCTATTTTACTGGATTTGTTAAAGGAGAATTGAAAGATTTATTATTACAAGGAGCAAACTTATTTGTTCTGACTTCTTATTCAGAAAATTTTGGGATATCAGTTTTGGAATCTCTAGCTATAGGTTTACCAGTTTTAATTACATCTGGTGTTGCTTTGGCTGATATGGTTAAACAAAAACAAATTGGCTATGTTACAGAACTTGATGTTGATGAAATTGCAAATGCTATTGATACTTTCCTGAATGATCCTCAAGTAGGAAAAGTAATGGGTGACAATGCTTGTCAATTTATTGCTGAGCAATATAGTTGGCATTACATAGCAAAGAAAATAATTGTAACTTACAAAAAAATAATTGATTACAGATAATAAATAGGAGATTTAATATGATACCTCGACCCTTAAAATCTGTTTACTATTTTGCTTTAAGATACCCGATGTATTTGAATGCCTGGTTTTATAAAAGAATTAGATGCCCTTCATCTGGGCTCAAAGTTCACCTTGGTCCAGGACAAGAAAATTATTTATTGGGTTGGGTGAACTTAGATGCTAATTTTATCACAGCAAAAGTTGATTTATGGGCGGACATTTGCCATCCTTTACCATTTCAGGATGGCTCTGTAGATATATTTTACGCAAACCATGTTATTGAGCACTTACCTGATACAATTTTACCCACTAAATTCGAGGAACTGTTTAAGGCTCTACGCTCTGGGGGTGGTATTAGAATAGGTGTACCCCATTTGGGTAATGCTTGTCGTAAATATCTTGAGAAAGATTATGGTTGGTTTTCTGATTTTCCAGACAAAAAAGATAGTATTGGTGGAAGATTCACTAACTTTATATATTGTCGAGGAGAGCATTTAACTGCTTTAGATGAGAGTTATTTAGGTGAATTAGCTACAAATGCCGGATTTGTAGATATTAAATATTGTCTCACCTCTAAAGAAACTAATCTTTCTGATATTGGTATTGATTCAGATGTTCTCTCTTTGGAGTCTGGAGAATCAGATTTCAATTACCCCCATACAGTTATAATTGAAGCTAGAAAACCATAGCAGCTTGTTATTTACTTTAAGGCTCTTCAGTAAGGTTATTCAGTACGTATTATGCTAAAAGTGTTTATCAAAAACTCAAAATTCAAGCTATACAATGGACACATACTTTAATTGTTAACAGGAACTAGGAACTATCTTTTTAAGCATTCTGGGCATTTAAGCTTTAATCTCAAAGCTTAATTTTAGTTTTCACTAATAGTTTGGCATAACAGTTACTGAAGAACCTACTTTAATTAATTATCTCTCAATCAAAATCATCCATTTACATCTCTTGTCCTAATGCTAGAGAGAATTACCCCTCTCATCCTCACCTACAACGAGTCACCCAACATTGATCGCACTATCCAGCATCTCACTTGGGCAAAAAAAATAGTAGTTATTGATAGCTATAGTAATGACAAAACCCTAGAAATTCTCCATTCCTATCCACAGGTACAGATATTTCAACGAGAATTTGACACCCATACTCACCAGTGGAATTACGGTTTAGAACAAGTAAAATCTCAGTGGGTACTTTCCCTGGATGCAGACTATATAGTCACAGATGAATTAATTAATTCAATCAAGGAATTATCTGCTGAAGATACGGACATAGATGGTTATTTTGCCAAGTTCAAATATTGTGTCCTCGGGAAACCATTGCGGGGTAGTATACTCCCTCCTCGTCAAATTCTCTTTAGAAAAGACAAATCAATTTACATTGATGATGGACATACCCAACTTTTGGAGGTTAAAGGTCAGTCCACAATATTATCTGGTTACATCCACCATGATGATCGCAAACCCCTAAGTCGTTGGTTATGGGCACAAGACCGTTATATGATTATTGAGGCGAAGAAACTGCTCGAGACACCCAAGAGTGAACTTAGTTTAAGCGATCGCATCCGCAAACAAAAAATTCTCGCTCCCTTTGTTGTCTTATTCTACTGCCTCATTCTCAAAGGTGGTATCTTTGATGGTTGGCATGGTTGGTATTATGCATTTCAACGAATGTTAGCAGAAATACTACTAGCAATTCGGATTATGGAAGCGGAAAAACTCAAAATATAATTTTAATTTCATTTTTTGTTATTTCATTAGTCATTGTCTTATGTCTAATTCTTTATATGTGCAGTATGGTTGTGGCTTATGTGCACCTGATAATTGGTACAATTTTGATGCATCACCAAATCTTTGGTTAGAGAGGTTTCCAGTTTTTGGTCGTTTATATGCTGGTAGGAAAAATTTGGGAGGTAAAAGAATTCGCCAAAGGTTTCCTAGCAATATACAGTACGGTGATATTGTTAGAGGGCTACCTATTGAGGCAAACTCTTGTTGTGGAGTTTATGCCAGTCATGTTTTAGAACACCTATCTTTGGAAGACTTTCGAGTAGCATTGGTAAATACCTACAAAATACTGAAGCCAAATGGTATTTTCAGGCTAGTTGTTCCAGATCTTGAAGTTATTGCAAGACATTATATATCTTCTCATTCCTCAAATGCTGCCATAGAGTTTTTTAATGCAACTGGTTTAGGAATACGTAATCGACCAAAAGGATTAAGTGCAGTGACTCAGGCAATTTTAGGGAATGGTGGTCATTTATGGATGTGGGATTACAAGTCACTAAAATATAAATTAGAAGTGCAAGGCTTTGTAGAAATTAGAAGAGCTGAATTTAACGATTCAGCTGATTCTAATTTTTCAATTGTGGAGGACTCAGGAAGATTTGTTAATTCAGTTGCAGTGGAGTGTAAAAAGCCATGTCATCAGTCTTGAAATCAGGGAATTATCATAGGAAAAATACATAACTGTAGCGATCGCTCTTTACCATGACACTCTCGCAAGTCCAGCCACACAATACCCTACCCCCCATCACCTGGGAAAAACTACCAGCAGATTTCCCCCTACCAGATGAACCTGTGGAAAGTAACCTGCAACCCCTACTAGCTGGTGCTCTACTAGAATCTCTAGAATTGGCTGACTTAATTCTAGAATCAATGATTATTGCTACCAATTTTGGTATTTGTGCCACAGTTGGTGATAAAACTGTTGTCAAAGCTCCTGATTGGGTTTATGTTCCCTCAGTGAAGCCTTTACCTCCAGGGGAAATTCGTCGTAGCTACACTCCCCATGCTGAAGGAGAAAACCCCACCATTGTCATGGAATTTATCTCCGCTACGGAAGGGACTGAATATTCTATTAATCCCCATTATCCCTATGGCAAGTGGTATTTTTACGAACAAATTGTACAAGTTCCCACTTACGTAATTTTCCATCCTCAGACTCCAATTTTAGCAGTCTACAAGTTGGTCAATGGTAAGTACGAGGAACAATCCCCAGATGAAAATCAACGCTTTTGGATAGAAATTTTGGGCTTATTTCTGGGTATGTGGATGGGGAGAAAAGCAGAATTTGCAGGCTATTGGTTACGCTGGTGGGATAAATCGGGAAATTTATTACCTTGGGGAGTTGAGTTGGTTGAGCAAGAACCCCAAAGGACAGAACAGGAACGTCAACGAGCAGAGCAAGAACGCCAACGAGCAGAGCAAGCCGAACAAAAGGCTGTTAAGTTAGCTGAAAGACTTCGGATGATGGGGATTGATCCAGAAGAGATTTCGTAAACTATTAAGGCATTATTAAAATTATCTATAGCGATCCTAAATCATTTTTGAGACACAAGATACCCGATTGTTTTAATAAATCTGGGATTTTGTACTCAGCTAAATCATATCATTACCCATTCGACTAGCGATCGCTTCTTCCCAATGAGAGAAAACACATGTATAGTGTACAACTTAAATAAGTAAGTCATTTTTTTGACACATTAATGGAGTATTAATATCAGTATGAATATCCTCGGAATTAACGCCTATCATGGCGATGCTTCAGCTTGCTTAATTCAAAATGGTAAATTAATTGCTGCTGTTGAAGAAGAAAGATTTAATAGAGTCAAGCATTGGGCTGGATTTCCCGCAGAATCTATCCGCTATTGTTTGCAAATTGGTGGGATTAATGCAACAGACTTAGAACATGTTGCAGTATCCTTCAATCCGAAAGCTAATCTCAATCAAAAGCTACTTTTTACCCTACAAAAGCGTCCTTCTCTCAAATCCCTCTTAGACAGATTTAATAAACAAAGCAAATCAACCAGTCTTAAGGAACAACTAGCCGAAGCTGGCAATTGTTCATCGTCAGATATTAAAGCTCAAATTCATAATTTAGAGCATCATAGCACTCACCTTGCCAGTGGTTTTTTTGTCTCTCCTTTTGAAGAAGCTGCAATTCTTTCCATTGACGGGATGGGAGATTTTGTCAGTACTCTCTCAGCTGCTGGAAGGGGTAATAAATTAGAATATTTTTCTCGTACCCACTATCCCCACTCTGTTGGCTATCTCTACAATGCCATTACTTTGTATCTGGGTTTTCCCGCTTATGGAGATGAATACAAAGTCATGGGGTTAGCACCATATGGGAAACCGGAATATGTGGAAGCCTTTCGTAAAATTATTTACCCAAAAGCAGACAGTTTTGAACTGAACCTGGACTATTTTACCCACCATACCCAAGGTATTGCTATGAATTGGGAAAGTGGTGCTCCCAGTGTTCAACCCTTCCACAGTCCGGAGTTGGAAAAGCTCTTGGGACCCGCAAGACAGCCTAAATCAGAGCTTACCTCTAAACATCAAAACATAGCTACTTCTTTACAGGTTGTAACTGAAGAAATTATTTTCCATATTCTCAATCATCTACACGATCGCTTCCCTAGTGATAATCTTTGTTTAGTTGGTGGTGTAGCAATGAATTCTGTGGCTAATGGTAAAATTACTCAACACACTCCCTTTAAAAATGTCTATACTCCTACAGGTGCTGCTGATAATGGCACTTGTTTTGGTGCAGCCTTCTATGTGTGGAATCAAATCTTAAAACAACCAAGGGAATTTGTCCTAGAGCATTCTTACTGGGGTTCAGAATTTTCCGATGAGGAATGTTTATTAGCACTACAAGAACATAACCTACAACCCAAGAAATTATCACAAAATGAACTTTTAAACCATGTAGTGAATGTTCTTTGTGATGGGAATGTAGTAGGTTGGTTCCAGGGGAGAATGGAATTTGGTGCGAGGGCTTTGGGAAATCGTTCCCTTCTAGCAGATCCCCGTCGTGCAGATATGCGAGATATCATCAACCTCAAAATCAAATTCCGGGAAAAGTTTCGTCCCTTTGCTCCCAGTATTCTCGAAGAACGGGTGAGTGAATTTTTTGAAGTCGATGCACCCGTACCCTTCATGGAAAAAGTCTTCAAAATTCGTCCCGAAAAAAGAGAATTGATTCCTGCTGTTACCCATGTGGATGGAACAGGGCGTTTACAGAGTGTAAAACACGGCACTAATCCTTTATATTGGAACTTGATTAATACCTTTGCTCAACGTACAGGTGTTCCTATTCTGCTGAACACATCCCTGAATGAGAATGAACCCATCGTTCGTACCCCAGCAGAAGCCATCAAATGCTTTTTGAGAACTAATATGGATGCTTTGGTATTGGGTTCCTATTATGTGGAACGCAGCGATATCAAACCGGAGTTAGTAGATGAAGTTGCTACTGTTGCCATCGGTTAGTTGATATTACTTAAGGACTGAAGTTGAAGTAATCAGTCAAAAATTGAGCGATCGCAATTGGGATTAGGAAATTTCCAGAATTAAAATTACCAGGCGATTACAAATTCCCCTTAGGGACGAAAGCCTTGCGCCTTTGTCATTGGTAAAATTATTTTCAGAAATCATCTTAATCAGTACAAATTATTGTGATCGCTAAAATATACTAAGTTGGGATGTACAATTAATTTAAATCCCGTTACCTGACAGACAAATAGAAAAGTTTAACGCTACTCTAGAGAGAGCAAAAGTCATTGGTCAGGAATCTGCCCATGTACCAAACAGATCCTCCTCTACCTCCCAAAAAAACCCTGCCCACGATGTATGATCTTCCCAGTGAAGATCCACAGGAGCCTGGTTTGCCTGACGAATTTCATATATATCAACCCCAACTATTGCGGGAAACCTTTCGTCCACCCACCTATCCCCAAGAGCAGGTTTTTGTCGCCAGTGACTTAAATCTTTACTACGACTCTCACCATACCCTGTGGTATAAAAGACCTGATTGGTTCGCAGTGGTTGGTAATTCCAGACTTTATGAAGAGAAAGATTTACGTTTAAGTTATGTAGTTTGGCAAGAGGGAGTTAATCCCTTTGTGGTGGTTGAGTTACTTTCCCCTGGTACAGAAAAGGAAGACTTAGGACAAAGTTTACGAGATGCGGAGCAACCGCCAACTAAATGGCAGGTTTACGAACAAATTTTACGTGTTCCTTATTACATTGTATTTGACCGCTACACAGATACACTAAAAGTATTTATTCTGCAAGCAGACCGTTACACTGAACTCAATCTGGAAGAAACCCGTATTTGGATGCCTACTTTAGAATTGGGTTTGGGACTTTGGCAAGGTAGTTACCAAGGTATTGAGCGGTTATGGTTACGGTGGTATGATGCTAATGGCAATTGGATGCCTACTCCAACAGAAGCGGAACGTCAACGTTCAGAAGAATTAGAAGTAAAAGCAGAACGTTTGGCAGCTAAATTGCAAGAATTGGGAATTAACCCGGAAGAATTATAGACTGTTTCAATACTAGATTATGTCGGGGGATGATATTGATCGCACACCTACATCCCTGATGAACAGTAACACGAAATTAACAATAGGAGCGATCGCAATATCACTACTTGGTAAACTGCTACGGTTTTTCTAGATTTGTTAGACTAATCACACCAGGATATTTCTAGTCAAATCTCCAATCGCGTCCGTAGAAGAGGCAATTTATGCTTACAAGTTCTCTACTTCTTTCTCAACAAATTCCCACTCTGCAATATTCCTCCACCCCAGAACGATTCGATGATACCTGGGAAGCGCCTCTGGCTACCCTTCTAGGATTAGGACGTGCTGCGGGTGCAGATTTTATTGAATTTTTCTTAGAGCGTGTTAACTATATTAGTTGTCTAGCAGAAGAGGACACTATTACTAGTATTACACCCCGTCTTTCCACAGGAGCAGGAGTCAGATTATTTTGCGGTAAGGCTGATTGCTATGTCAGCACCAATGATGTATCTTTTCCAGGATTGAAAGCGGCTTTAGAAAAAGGATTATCAATTTTAGGTTTAGATTTACCTGGCCCTAATGCTTTTATCCCCGAAATTAATCTAGAATTACTACGGGATTATGCCACTAAAAGAGGTAAGGATGCCTGGTTACCCCTGTGTAGTTCCATACAGGAAATGGGAGAAGTATTACTAGATGGAACTGTGCAATTACAACAAAAAGCCAGCCATGTACAATCCCGTCGCGCCTCTTATTTCCGGGATTGGCAAGAAGTATTAGTTGCTGCTAGTGATGGGACCTTTGCCCGTGATATCCGTCTTACCCAGTCCGTAGGATTTAATGTCCTTTGTGCTGATGGTAGTAATCGCAGTTCCATCGGCGAAAGAGCCGGGAACACTAGTGACCCCAATTTCCTCAAAACCTGGGATTATCAACAATCTGCGGAGAAAATTGCGGAATCTGCTGGTAAAATGCTTTACGCCGATTACGTGGAATCAGGTACTTACCCGATTATTATGGCGAATCATTTTGGTGGGGTAATTTTCCATGAGGCTTGCGGACACTTACTGGAAACGACTCAAATTGAGCGTAATACCTCTCCTTTCGCCGATAAAAAAGGTGAAAAGATTGCCCATGAAAGCTTAACTGCTTGGGATGAAGGACGGACTGACAATGCTTTCGGCACTATCGATATGGATGATGAGGGAATGCCAGCCCAAAGAACCCTATTAATTGAAAAAGGGGTGCTGAAGAATTTTTTGGCAGATAGAACCGGTTCTTGGCGTACCGGACATCCCAGAACTGGTAGCGGTAGGAGACAGGGTTTTACCTTTGCTGCGGCTAGTCGGATGCGGAATACATACATTGCACCAGGGGACTATTCTGTAGAGAATTTATTTGCTTCCGTTGATAAAGGCATTTACTGTAAGAAAATGGGTGGTGGTAGTGTTGGTGCTACTGGTCAATTTAACTTTGGTGTGGATGAAGCCTATTTAATTGAAAACGGTAAAATTACCAAGCCATTGAAGGGTGCAATTCTGATTGGTGAAGCCAAGGAAATTATGAATAAGATTTCCATGTGTTCCCAGGATATATCCCTAGCCCCTGGTTTTTGCGGATCTGTTAGTGGCAGTATTTATACAACCGTTGGACAACCTCATATTAAAGTTGATTCGATTACAGTTGGCGGAAGGTAAAAATTTTGGATTGTGAATGAAGAGCAATTTAAAAGTAGAACGAAGCAACTCCCATTGAGAGGGATTCGATTAGTTGAAGCACTTCCAAACAATATAACAGCTAATGTAATTGGTAAGCAGTTGTTGCGTTCTGCTACTTCTGTAGGCGCAAATTATCGAGCAGCATGTCGAGCAAAATCTACGGTGGATCTGATAGCTAAACTCAGTATTGTTGAAGAAGAAGCTGATGAAACTATTTATTGGCTAGAACTTCTGATTGAATCGAGCTTAATATCTTCAGAGAAACTCCAAGATTTGATACAAGAGACAAGCGAAATTTTAGCTATGACTGTTGCTTCTATCAAAACTCTACGACAAAAACAGCACTCATCACGTCCAAAATCTAGAATCTAAAATCGATTAATTCCTCAATCCAAAATCTAAAATCGAATAGTTCCTCAACCCAACATCCAAAATCTAAAATCTAAAATCGGGTAATGGCTAATATTAAAGAAATGGCAACTGCTGCCAAGGAAAGCGCTGCCAAGCTTGGCATTAACAAATTTGATATTTATGGTTCTACTGCTGATTCTAGCAGCGTACAAGTAGACCAAGGAGAACCTAAGCAAGTCAAGGCTTCCAACCTTTCTGGTGTGACTGTGCGGGTGTGGAATGAAAAAAATACTATGGGTATCACCAGCACTACGGATGTAGATGCTAAAGGACTGGAATTAGCTTTAAAAACTGCATATGAAGCTAGTTTCTTTGGTGTGAAGGAAAATGTTCCTGATTTTAGTCCTGAAGCAATAGTTCCAATTGACAGCACACCAGAAGAAAAAACTCCCCAAGTACCTATTTCCCAAGTCATAGAAAACTTGTTAGCAGCAGAGAAAGAAGTAATTGCTGCTCATCCAGCGATCGCAGGTGTACCTTATAATGGCTTATCACAAAGAGATATTGATAGATTTTATCTCAATAGTGAAGGAGCAATGAGGGCAGAATCCCACTCTTTGGCATCGATTTATCTTTTCAGTAAAACTGAAGAGTCAGGGAAAAAGCCCAGGAGTGCGGGCGCTTTCAGAATTAGCAAGGGTTTAAATGATTTAGATATTGATGGTTGTATCCAAGAAACAACAGAGAAAACCATCAGCCACTTAAATTATGAAAAAGTTAAATCTGGGAAGTATACAGTAGTTTTCTCCCCCGAAGCTTTTTTAAGTCTTTTAGGTGCTTTTTCTAATTTGTTCAATGCTCAAAGCATTCTAGATAAGCAAAGTCTTTCCACCCCTGATGATATAGGTAAGGAAATCGCTTCTCCTTTAATTTCAGTCTGCGATGATGCATTACATCCAGCCAATGTAGGTGCAGAAACCTTTGACGGGGAAGGAACTCCCACCCGCAAAACATCCCTGATTGAAAATGGGGTTTTAGCTAGTTTTCTTCACAGTGCTGGAACAGCAAAAAGGATGAATGCCAAACCCACTGGTAATGCCAATATTGGTGCTAAAGTTACCGTCAGCCCTAACTTTTACCATGTGTTTTCTAGCGCACCCGCAGAACAAGAATTAAGTCTGGAAACTGCGGAAAATGTGATTTTCATCGATGATTTGCAAGCTCTCCATGCAGGTGTCAAATCTTTACAAGGTTCTTTCTCACTACCATTTGATGGTTGGATTATCAATAAAGGTGTGAAAACTAGTATTGAGTCAGCAACGGTTGCAGGAGATTTTATGGAACTGTTGAAGTCAATTGTGTTTGTAGAAAAAGAAGCTGAGTTAACCCCTGGTGGAGTGTGTCCTAAAATCTGGATTGAGGGGCTTTCTATTACTGGGGAATGAGATCCCAATCTCCTTTGAATTGTAAAATTTAGTTGTTTCCAGATCCCCGATTTATTCTAGATGCCCTAGGGGCTTCCCTGAGTCTATAAATCGGGGATCTCATGTTTACAATTCGCAGACACAAATCACATCCAATTATTAGTAAAATTAACGGGGACAGATGACGCGACGGACTTTGCAAAAACGTCCTCGTTTGCTACATTCTACTAAAGCTCTTTGCACTGCTCGATCTCGACGAGTGTTCCATGCCCACCCATAACCTCGATTACTAGCTGTTGCTAAAGCAGCACAAGCATTGCGAACCCAAACAACTGGTTTACAATCTCCCGAACCGGAATAACGTTCACATTCTCTTGTGGCGCGTCTTTCAGCAGCTTTGCGCGTGGCATAGTTTGTTGACCAACCCATACCGCCTGTTCTTCTAGAATAGGCGATGGAACCATAGTTTGCAGATCCAGCTAGGGTTGTTTCTGCACCCACAACGATGAAGGGAATAGACAAGGCAACTGCTGTCGCTAGTTGTTTAAACTTGATTAATGTCATATCAGATACTCCTTTGATTATTTTGGCATTATTTCGGTTCTACTTGAAGCTTGCAAATTGACAATTTTGGCTTATCTGATATATTAATCAAATTCATCCTCCCCATTTTCTGAAATGAATTTGTTTTCTTTACATTTTGTAATAGATAACTAAGATATAAAAAATAGGGCAGGAAGAGGCAGGGGAGCAGGGAGCAGGGAGCAGGGAGCAGGGGAGCTGACACAAATAAATTTGGGGGTTTGTATCTTTTTCTTTTTAGGTCAATCTAAATAACAGCAGAAAACATACTGCTTGACGTACAAATGGTAATAGTTATTGACTATAAATAATAAAAAACAAGACCCCCAACTTTTTAAGAAGTTGAGGATCTTATACTTATCATTTCAGCTTAGAGTTATTGTTGGGAGGAATTATATCAAGTTCGGGAGATTACTTATTATTTGGTTCATGGTGCAAACAGCTTAAAATTCTTTCTCCCCCTGCACCTCTTCGGATTGCACCACTTGCTACAATGCGGTGAACCCTACGGGTTGCGCCACTTGACGGCAGTTGCTTTATGCCGGGGAACCCGTCCACCGCACTGCCTCCTTTATGCCGGGAAACCCGTCCACCGCAATGGCTTACCGTGCAACGCAGTGGCTTACCTGCACCCTTGTACTCTTAATCTTAAGTTTTTAACCGAATATAATATTATTTACCGGGACAGACGACATGACGGATTGTGCAGGAGCCTCCTCTTTTACTACATTCTTCTAAGGCCCTAAG
>NZ_FYBH01000368.1 GCF_900185595.1 Calothrix rhizosoleniae SC01 | reverse complement strand
AAGAGGATATCAAAAAAATGACATTAGCTCATAGGGTTTTCTAGTTTTTACCAGTAAATTAAATCAATCAAAATATCAATTTGTTCCTACGGTATGGAGTGGGAAGCAGTATTAAGAATACTCACAACTTCCTCAAGTTATTCATATATAACAAAAATAGAGTATTCAGAGGTTGAATCGATAAAATTTTTATGTTTACCTCCCCATCCTCACAGCCGTCAATACTACGTGGATTATGTTGAAAGCAGCAGACATTATGACTACAGATGTTGCCACTATTCGTAGTTCTGCAACTGTGGCAGAAGCAGTGAAATTAATGCAAGCCAGAGGTTGGCACGCATTAATTGTAGAACGTCGTTATGACCAAGATGCTTATGGCATTATTACTGAAGCAGATATAGTTTACAAAGTGATTGCCTTTGGTAAAAATCCTGCCAAAGTACGTGTGTATGAAATCATGAGTAAACCCTGTATAGTAGTTAATCCCGAGTTAGGCGTGGAATATGTAGCACGCTTGTTTGCCGAATATCATTTACTCAGAGCACCTGTAATTCAAGGAGAATTAATGGGTATTATTTCCCTTGTCGATATCATGAATAAAAGTAAGTCTCTTGAGTTACCTCGGGTAGTTATACTAGAACAGGAAATTCAAGATGCAATAAAAAAAGCTCGCACTGTTTGTAGCCAAACTTCTCCACGTTCTGAACAATGCGCCGCAGCTTGGGATGTTGTGGATGAACTACAAGCAGAGTTAGCTCATCAAGAAGCTAAGAGAATTGACAAAACTGCCTTTGAGGAATATTGCGAAGAGTTTCCAGAAGCAATGGAAGGGCGGGTGTATGATGCTTGGTGTAGCGGTTAATTTATCATATAAAAAGCAGAGGGCAGTCCCGATGAAAAAAAATTTTCACCATCAATTATCTAAGTATAATTTTTCCTGCCCCCTGCCCCCTTGTTTAGAAGTCAGAAGATAGAAGAAATTATATCTTTTGCCCTCTGCTATAGGGGTAATTGACATTTACTTTTCGTGACTCCAACCCAGAATTTGGGCAATTTCTGCTGCTAAAGTTAAGGGGCTGAAGGGTTTACCAATAGTGGCTTTAATACCCAAATCAGTATAAGGGTTATGATCAGAATTCTGAACCTTTGCAGTGAGTAAAATTACTGGAATTTGATTAGTTATTGAGCTTGCTTGTAAATACTTGAAAGTGGTAATACCATCCATCTCTGGCATCATCAAATCTAACAAAATTGCATCTGGTTTTTCTGTTTTTGCTTTTTGAATACACTCAGTTCCTGAACTTGCTGTTATAACTTGCCACTTAGCGGTAGTTTGCAAACAAATTTTAGTCACTTCCTGAATATATTCTTCATTATCAACTACTAATATCTTTTTTGCTATCATTGCTCATACCAATATCATTTTAAATTATTATTCTTAGTTATTTGCTATATATTTTATTCACAGTTGTTTCCATTCATGGGTAGAGTGAAATAAAACGTACTGCCAGTTCCCATAGTACTTTCAACCCAGATTCTTCCACCATGCATTTCTATTATGCTGCGACAAATTGCTAAACCTAAGCCCGTCCCTTCATGATTGCGGGCATCTGAAGAATCTACTTGTTGAAAGCGTTCAAAAATAAGTTCCAGTTTATCTTCAGGAATACCATTTCCCGTATCTTTAACTGCAAATAATATTTCTGAATCCTGCTCAAAAGCGGTTAAATACACGGTATCACCTGATGAGGAAAATCTAATTGCATTACTAAGTAAATTTGTTAAAGTTTGAATCACCCTATCAGCATCTACTCGTAGTTGTAGGGGTGAATTTTCTATTGATAGTTTGACTTGTGCCTTGTCTGCTAAAGGCTGAACTACATTGATAGCTTGGGTAATTAAATCAGAAACCTGACACATTTGCTTGGACATTGTGATTTTTCCCGATTTAATCCGCTCAATGTCAAGAATATCATTAATCAGTCTGACTAAATGTTCAGTACTATCGGCAGCAATTTTGACTAACTGTTTGCCATCTTCAGAACTAGGTGAAATTAAATCTGTAGCCAGCATTCCTAAAGAAGCGTGAATTGAAGTTAAAGGCGTGCGGAGTTCGTGAGAGACTACTGAAATAAACTCATCCTTCATGCGTTCAATTTGTTTGCGGTTACTCACATCTTGTAAGTAAACAGTATAAACAGTTCTATTACCTAAATTCAATTTAGAAATTGAGGCTTCCCCGGGAAATTCACTGCCATCCTTGCGCCTACCATAAATTTCCCTACGTTCAGCCATTCTACGTGATTTTACATATGACTTACCAAAATCAGCTACATGTTGACGGTGAGCTTCTATAGAACGTTCAGGTAGTAATAAATCTAAAGGTTTTCCCAGTAGTTCACTTCCTGAATAGCCAAAAATTTTCTCTGCACCTTGATTAAATAAAGTAATGCACTGATTGCTATCAATACAAATTATTGCATCCGAGGCAATTTCTAGAATTCCAGCAAATTGTGCTTGGGCTCGCTGACGCTCTCCTAATTCCAATTGTAAGCATTCATTCATTTTCACTAATTCTGCTGTACGTTCTGTGACTCTGTTTGACAATTCTTCCTTCGCTTTCAGCAGAGTAGTTTCTGTATGCTGTTTTTCTATAGCACCTGAGAGAACATTGGCAATGGCTTGTAAAAAATAAATATCATCTTGATGAAAGATGTGTTTTTGTTGAGTGTAAACACCTAAAACTCCATAAGTACCTTCAATTCCGAAAATTGGTACGCTGACACCACTAATAATTCCGTGTTCTTCCAGTAAAGCCGGGCTGCTAAATCGGGTTTCTTGGCGCAAGTCTTCAATAATTACAGGTTCTTTTGTCACCAATGTATAGCTAGCTTGGCAATCGTTGCAACTTAGCAATGCTCGTTTTACTAATCCTTCGTACCAGCCAACTCCTGCACGTAGAAGCATAACATTACCTGATGGTAAAACTTCTAAAATATGACAAAATTCCACATCTAAACTTTGAGCAACTAAAGCAACAGTTTCATCCATCAAAGCAGATATATCTTGATTCAATAAAGCCGACTGTCCCAAATGTGCAACACTTGCTTGTTGTCGAACCTTGGCTTGAAGTAAAAGATTCATTTTTTCTCTTGCTGCTTCAGCTTGTTTCCATGTAGTGATATCTCTTGTCACCGCCAATTGTACTAATTCATCATTTTCTGGGTTGAGTAAAGGTACCCCATGAGTTTCTAAAATACGACGACTACCTCCAGAGTCGATGATTTCAAATTCTAAACTCCCCTTATTCCCCTGGCAAACACTTGTATTAAAATCTGCGAAAGTCTGACGAAATTCTGGTGCAATTACGTAATTAAGATTTTTCCCAATTGCAGTTTGATCCACTTTCATCATTGCCAAACCGGCAGGATTAATTTCTAATAAGGTTCCATCCGCAGCAATTAATTTGATGCATTCAGGGGATGTATTGAATATTTTTTGCCAGCGTTCCGATTCCTTACTATGCTGTTGTTCCTGAGCCCTTGTCATCCGCCGAATCAGTTTAATCCGTTCCAAGCGATTAACAATCCGGGTAACTAATTCTGGTCCGACAATGGGTTTACTCACAAAATCATCTGCACCCACACTAAAAACTTGATTGATAGTTTCAGCTTCACTATGAACTGTAAGAAATAATACTGGTAGTTCACTCCAGTGTGAATTATTACGGACTTCATTGCAGAGTTCAACACCGTTAATTCCAGGCATTTCCACATCTAGAATTAGTAAATCTGGTTGTATTGCTTGTAGGGTTTCCCAAAATTTTTGGGGTTCTGCTAGGGTTTTTACCGTGATTCCCCAATATTTGAGTAAATTTTGCAATATTTCCAGAATTTTTGGATCATCATCTACGGCTAACACAGTTGCTTGTGCATCTTCTGACTTTTTAATTAATTGCGCTGCAATTTCTAAAATTTGTGCTGAAGATGCAGACTTTTGTAATATAGTGTTTCCATCATTGCCAATCACTTGCATCCGCTCACTTACTTGTGATTCTTGGGTTAAAACTATGACGGGAATTGATGGCTTACGGTTCTTGAACTCTGCTAATAGACTTAAACTATCATCATCTTCTAAAATATGATCATCAACTATTGCGACATTAGGATGTTCTTGGTAGAGCTTTTTTCTAGAGTCGGCAATACTATTCACAATAGTGATTTGTAACCCTATATCGGCAGACTTTTGGACTAGATCTTTAGGTATTTCTTGATGTATATCAATGACTAAAACTAAAGGATGCTCATCTAGTATATGTTTGTGATTGGCAGATTTAACTGTAGTTTGATTAGGTCTATCAATTTCAGTCAATAAAGTTTTTACCCAATCATTTAATTGTCGGATTTCAGTTTGCTCTAAGACCTGATTGGCTTTGAATAAATTCTCAACTTTACGTGCTAATTTAGAACCATTTGTAAAACCAAAAGTTCCCAGAGAGCCAGCTAAAGTATGAGCTTCTGCGACAGCTTGAGAATGTAATTCAGGAGACAAAGATTGATTATTTTGTAATACTTGTGCTGCTTTGAGTAATACATTGACCTGCTCAGATATCCTGATTTTATATTTTTCCCAAATTCCAGCTACAGCTAAGAGAGTTTGTGAAGAACTATCTTGAGAACTCTGTATTTCCCCTTTCTCCTCTTGTCTCTTTTTCTCTCCATCTCCTCCTCTCTTCTTCTCTTCTTCCTGGGGTTTTAAACGATATCCAATACCATATACAGTTTCAATAAAATTACTAGGTGCACCTGCCGCTTTCAGCTTCATTCGCAATCCTTTGATATGAGTACGAACCGCTTCTTCAGAAGGAATATCTTCATAAGACCACAGATGCTCGAGAATCATTCCACAGCTAAATACACGACGACTATTACGTAAGAATAGTTCTAATAATGAATATTCTTTAGGAGTTAAAGATAAATTTTTAGTATTATAATCTACTTCGCAACTAGTAGGATCAAGTCGCAACTTATCCCATTCTAATATGGGCTGTAAATTTACTTTTCCCCTCCGTAATAACGCTCGAATGCGAGCTACAAACTCTTCTTCCTCGAAAGGTTTTACTACATAGTCATCTGCACCAGCATCCAAACCAACGGCTTTCTCATGAGGGCTATCACATCCTGTCAATAGCATGATGGGAATTAACCAACCACCAGAACGGATTTGTTTGCAAAGGCTAATACCATCTAGTTTCGGTAAAGTTATGTCTAAAATAATTAAATCATAGTCAAAAGCTTGAACTAAATCCCAACCCATTTCTCCATCATGAGCAACTTCAACTGCATAATTTTGATGAGTTAGTAAGTTACTCAGCACTTGAGCAACAAGTTCATCATCTTCTACAATTAAAATTTTCATCGCTTGTGACAGTTGAAATTTAATAAAGGTTGATAGTCGCACATACTTATCATCTGAGCATACATGGTAAACCTAAAATTAACTACACAAGGAATAGAATAGTTACAATCCTTTGTAAATCAAGCTCAAGTTTAGGAACCATGACATCAGTATCAAATAGCAGAGGCTCTGCGGAGAATTCTAACTTGAAAATTTGAGGAACTTGTGAGTATAGTACAAATTTCTTCAAAACTAAACCTAATGCCAAAAAAATTATTCAATAAAATATTTATTTAGAGATTCCTTTGTTAGTAATAATTAAATGATATCAATAGTATATATTTTTTGATCGCCAGCATTTTTATTTTTCCATTCTATTGTTTAATTAGTAAAAAATTATAAATATCTCACTATTGTTTATCACATAGATAAATTGCATTCGTGAGCTATAAATAAATTCTTCATAACTTCCTCAGATTAGTGATATATAAATAAAAATCTATATTTAGTACTTTACTAGTCTATTTATTGTCTTATATCATCATTATAAATGATTTTTATATGTAATTTGCTCTGGTCAAATTTCTCATAATTAAAGAATGCTAATATGTATATAGCTCAAGAAATAAATACAACTCATTTAGGTAAAGTTACTTCTGTCAGAGGCAGCGTAATTGATGTTCAGTTTTACGAACATCTACCAGAGCTATTTACTTTTACGTATCAAAAATATATAGTTAAGGAGGCGATAATGAAAAATAGCGATGGTGGAAAAAGTTATCGCTCTCAATGGGATTTTGGTCGGTTTTTCCAGACCCTTAATTATTTTGAAATTTTTCCTGTTATTAGCTGGGTCAAAAAACTATTTTCTCAACCCAACCAAAAGCAATTCCAACAAAATGGAGGCAAGCAAATGGGTGTAGTATTAGTGGCAGGTGCTACTGGTGGTGTTGGTAAGCGGGTAGCACAAAAATTGCAAGCACAAGGTTATCAAGTGCGATCGCTAGTACGAGATTTAGATAAAGCTAGGGAAATATTGGGTAATGATACGGATTTAGTCGTTGCAGATATTACAAAACCTGAAACTTTAACATCCTTAGTGATGAGTAATATTCAGGCAGTAATTTGTTGTACTGCTGTGCGGGTACAACCTATTTCTGGAGATACACCTAATCGAGAAAAATATTATCAAGGGGTGAAATTTTATCAACCAGAAATTGTTGGTGATACCCCAGAAAATGTAGAGTACAAAGGGGTGAAAAATTTGGTAGAAGCTGCCAGCCAATATCTACCAAAATCCAACGACAAATTACTTTTTGATTTTACCAATCCATCCACAGAAATACGTGATATTTGGGGCGCTTTAGATGATGTAGTTATGGGTGGTGTTAGCGAGAGCAATATCCGATTAATATCTGATGGTGCTTTATTTACAGGTAATGTTTCTATCGCTAATTCTGGGGGATTTGCTTCCATTAGAACTAAGAATTTCTCCCCTAGCTTAAATTTATCTGATTACGAAGGCATAGATTTACGAGTCAAAGGAGATGGTAAACGCTATAAATTTTTTGTCCGTGCTGAATCTAAATGGGATGGGATTGGTTATAGTTATTCCTTTGATACAGTACCTAATATTTGGATTACCGTTCGCATCCCCTTTGCTGATTTAATCCCTGTATTTCGTGCCAAAACTGTCAAAGATTGTCCCTCAATTGATGCTAGTAATATTTGTTCATTGCAATTAATGTTAAGTAAGTTTGAATATGACGGAGAATTAAACCCCCGTTTTTCTCCTGGCAGTTTCAATTTACAATTAGAATCTATCAAAGCTTACGGTGCTAATTTACCACAATTTGTCTTAGTCAGTTCTGCCGGTGTCACCCGTCCCCATCGTCCAGGGATTAATTTAGATGAGGAACCACCAGCCGTCAGATTAAATGACCAATTAGGGGGGATTCTTACCTGGAAATTGAAGGGGGAAGATAGTTTAAGAGCTAGTCGTATTCCTTACACAATTATTAGACCTTGTGCGTTGACAGAATCAGAAGGTGAGAGGGAATTAATTGTCGAACAAGGGGATAATATGAGGGGAAAAATCAGCCGTGAGGATGTGGCAAAATTATGTGTAGCTGCCCTACAACAGTCCCCAGCCTGTAATGTTACCTTGGAAGTGAAAGAGGGAGAAAACAAAGTAAATGATATTGATTGGCAAAATTTATTTTCTCCACTAAAATCAAATTAAAAATTACTATCTTTAATTAATAGTTATGTTGTTATGGGTATTACACGTGACCACAATTACTAAATTAGTGTTTACCCTATTTTTAATTGTCATAATGTGGGGTGGACTATTTACTTACCCTGCTGTATCTCAACGAATAGAATCTCGGTTAAACAATCTAGAATTTGACTTGAATCGTTTAGAATCGCGGTTGAGCCGGATTGAGTCAGAGATTAGTAGGACAGGTAGGGACAGAAGAATACCAACGATTCCCAGACAATCGACCCGGAGAAGGGGTTTATCACAACGAGAAAGGGATAGAATGTTTGATCGATTGGCAACTTTATTCATTGAATTAAAACAGCAAGTTCAAACATTAGAAAAGCGAGTCAAAAAACTAGAATCACCCCAATCATAAATTATAAAAGGTTTATTCACCTCATTCACCTGATCATCTCTTTCTGGCTAGTCCCTCATGTAGGCGCAGCCTTCTCGTAGAGTACGTTTGTACACAACCAAGGATGAAAAACGTTCTTTCCTCCTGACTTCTAAGCAGGGGGGCAGGGAGCAGGGGGAAGGAAAAATTCTACTTAGATAATTGATGGTGAAAATTTTTTCATCGGGACTGCCTCCTGCCTTTTTCTAGCTAGTCTCTCATTAATTTTTGTAAACAACCAAGGATGTTATAACCCTGTTCTTAAAATTCCGTAATTTATATTTAATATTCTTAAAAAAGTAAAAGTACAAACATCACAAAAATCTCATATTCTTCAATTACCCTACAAGTAGTTGGACTTTGTGAAATATTTATGACCAATCTTTAAATTTAATCGTAAATATTTAGTGTGCGAGGAGTATTGTTTTTCAGCAAGCCTTACTTAGGAAGACTGAAATGAGTCAAGCGTTTTGCGCAATTAGTAATTCATGGTACTGTTGCGCGGAAACAAGCTAAGTAATAATACTCAAAGAGTAAGCGCAAGAGCTTTGATTCATATGTTCTACTTTGAATATCCATTGATTGCTCACTTAGAGACACCTCAAGTAGCTTGCCACTTGAATGCCAACCAAGCTAGAAAAATGCGTTACTTAATTACACTCAATCTACAGCCTCCTAACAATTCTTTGAATTACGTTAAGCAACTTGATGGGATCAAAGACTTAGAGATTGATGAAGATTATGGTCTAGTTCTCATAAGTCCGAAGCGGGATTTGTATGTCATCCGTGTATCGGGTGACATAGATTCTCAAAAACTGATGGCAATACAACCATTAATCAAGGGAGTTCACGGTGATATGAAAATAGCTCCCACAGAATCTCAACAAGAAGAGGATAAATAATATGCGTGTATTAATTCAGATGCTATCTATGCCGGAACTCCGTGCTGCAATGACTGCCGAGAGTTTCACGATGGCAACAGGGGCTGTTTCTATTGATGGCTTTTCACTGGATCAAAGTTATACACCTGTTTTAGTACCTAATCGACAAAGACGAGAAGAAATTGGAGCCAGAGAAGTAGGACGACTATTTTCCTTTGATGCTCGCCCTGAAGTTTCCACTTATCTGGTAAGAGGTGAAGTGGCAGATGAAGCACTAGAATCTTTAAAAGTGGCGGTTGAACAAGATCCTAATGGGGTTGGTGTGTTTTCAGATCCGCGAATTAGTGCGATCGCTATTTGTCCCGGCAATCCAGTTGGAAATCATCGAGATGTGGAGAATTTACTGCAATTGCCACAACTTCAGGCAAAAGGAATGGATGGATCGAACGTGATGGTGGCGATCGTTGATAGCGGAGTTAATTTAGCCCACTTACAGAGTAAGGGCAAAACTCCTCAATTCGATGGGAGTAAAAGCTGGACTCCAGTACTGGGATTTACCCCAGGAAATATGCCTGTCGATCATGGAACAATGTGCGCCTTTGATGTCTGCATCGCTGCCCCAAACAGTACCCTTCTCGATTATGCCCTTCTGCAATCACAAGCAGAGGGTGGTTCGGTGATGGATGGGTTTTTGAGTGATGCTATCAAAGCTTTCAGTAACTTACTGCAAATCCTCTCAACAGCCCCAGAACCCAAACCTGCTTTGGTGGTTAATAACAGTTGGGGAATGTTTCATCCATCTTGGGACTTCCCAGTAGGTGATCCTGGCAATTACAGTGATAATCCCAACCATCCTTTCAACCTCATTGTTGAAAGTTTAGAGGATGCTGGTGCTGATATTCTTTTTGCTGCCGGTAATTGTGGTGCAGAATGTCCCGATACAAGATGCCAAAACTTCACAAACAGCACCATTTATGGTGCAAATTCTCATCCAAGTGTTCTCAGCATTGCTGGTGTCACTGTTCATAAAGAGCGACTTGGCTATTCCAGTCAAGGACCTGGACATCTGGATCCGCAAAAACCCGATCTTTCTACCTATACTCATTTTGCTGGCTCAGGAGCTTATAAAGATTTCTTTGGTAATGAATTACCAGATAGCGGTACCTCAGCAGCTTGTCCTGTTGCTGCTGGTGTTGTAGCAGCAATTCGGACTAAGTATCCTCCTTCGGTTCTCTCTCCCGCCAAACTTCGTCAACTGCTGCACCGAACTGCCGAAGATTTGAGTTCGATAGGTTTTGACTATGATCATGGGTTTGGGCTGATCGATGTTCCCGCTATCCTCCATGCCCTAGAGCGGATAGAAATACCGGAATTACAAGTAGGGGAAATGGTTTCAGGACATTTGAACCAAACTGATGATTCTAGCTCATATCGGGTGATGGTCGGCACTCCATTGAGCTTTGAACTAGATGGAAAGGATGGTGTAGACTTCGATCTCTATGTCAGAAAGGCATTGCAGCCAACTATCAGTGAGTTTGACTATCGCGGTTACACCAGTTTACCTGACGAGAAAATTAGTATCCGACCTTCAGAACCAGGTGAATATTTTGTTATGGTTCATTCTTACCGTGGAGCTGGAGATTTTACTCTGAAAGCTAGTGTGGAATAGAGTTTAGTATGATTGTGGCAACATTTATTTTTTTGTTGGGGATAAATTTTCCCCTATTTTTTTGCCACCTTATCTTCTCAGATTCCTGCTACATATAATCTATAAATTTTTTGTCACCCCTTCAGGAAGATGACTAAATGTGTAGAAAAAATGGTAGGTATAAATACAACTACTGATTAACCAATTTATGAATCAAGAAGATTTAGCCTTTACTCCAGCCTTAGAACAAGCCCGGTTAATCCGCGATCGCCAAATATCACCTTTGGAGTTAGTGGAAGTATACTTAGAAAGGATTCAAAATTTAAATCCCCTGTTAGGCAGTTATTTTACAGTCATGGCAGATCTTGCTGTTGCTGATGCTAAAGCCAAAACAGAAATGCTTGCAGATAATTCCCAAGAATTACCACCTTTCTTTGGCGTACCAATTTCCATCAAAGACCTCAACTCGGTGGCTGGTGTTCCTTGTACCCTGGGTAATCCGGCGTTACTCAACAATATCTTTGATTTTGATGATGGGGTAGTAACGCGGATTAAACAAGCAGGTTTTATTATCTTAGGTAAAACAGCAACCTCAGAATTAGGTTCGTTCCCTTACACAGAACCTGCGTGTTTTCCCCCAGCCAGAAATCCTTGGAACTTAGAGTATACCCCTGGTGGTTCCAGTGGGGGTGCAGCTGGGGCTGTCGCTGCTGGTTTGTGTGCGATCGCTCAAGGTTCAGACGGTGGTGGTTCCATTCGTGGGCCTGCAGCTTGTTGCGGCTTGGTGGGAATTAAGCCATCACGGGGGAGAGTTTCCCAAGCTCCCGCAGGCGATCGCATTAGTGGACTAGCGGTAAATGGCCCCCTTGCCAGAAATGTGACTGATGCAGCAGCTTTATTAGATGTGATGTCTGGTTATATTACAGGGGATCCCTATTGGCTACCTACTCCCCCAACATCTTTTCTCAGTAATACTCAGGAGTCACCAGGTAATTTACGCATTGCCTATGGTACCAGTATCCCTCCTTTGGGTAATGCCGATGCCACTTGTCAGCAGGCTGTTTTAGATACAGTTAAGCTATTAACAGAACTCGGTCATACAGTAGAAGAAAAATGCCCAGATTTTAGTGACTTAGTTAAACCATTTCAAGCAGTTTGGCAAGCTGGGGTAGGTGCCGCTGGAATTCCTCCGGAGGCATTACAACCCTTAAATCGCTGGTTATTGTCGAGAATTGGCTCTGCAAGTGAATACTTACAGGCGGTGTTTCAAATGCAAGTGGTATGCAGACAAATAGTTGCCTTTTTCGACAATATAGATGTATTGGTATTACCAGTATATCTACACTCCCCCATCAAAGTCGGTGAATGGGCACATCTGAGTCCAGAAGAAACATTCCAAAACATTATTCATTGGATTGCTCCTTGTCCCATTGCTAATGCTACCGGACAACCTGCGATCGCTTTTCCTGTTGGTTTTGATCACAATGGTTTACCTATGAGCGTACAATTAATAGGAAAGCCAGCCGCAGAAGCTACCTTGATTCGTCTGGCAGCACAATTATCAGCAGCAATACCAAGGATGGAGAAGCGTCCCATATTTGTCAATTAAACCTACAAACTTTGAGCCAAGAGTCATCCCATGAGCTTGTATCTAATTTATCTTTTGTTCATAGAAAATACAGCTTCATTGCCATAACATAAGAGACGTTGTGATTCACATCAGTTATATTACTGTTAATTTTCGCCTTACATATAACTTGAAATATTAATTAAGGCTTAAGCAATGGATAATTTTACTTAACCGAGAGGTACTATGCTGATCAGTATATTTGCTTTGTATTAATTTTATGTATGCTCCTAAATCATATAGTTACCAGGTTTGGAATGATACACTAAAAGACACAAATCTTACTACTGATAGGAGAGGTGAGGATGTACAACTTGATGATTCAGAGAAAGCCGAACGCTTTGAGGTAAATACTGAAGCCGCACAAAGAATTTTACAATTGGAATATGAACTCCGACAAACTCGTGAAAACTTCAAGGTATTTGTTGAGGAACTGATTATCTCCGCAGAAGTTGCCAAGGAAGCCAAAAAAGATTTCATTGGTCATATGAGTCATAAACTCAGAACACCCTTAAATGGCATTTTGGGGTTTACTCAAATCCTCAAACGCGACCCGAGTCTGAATTCGTCCCAGTATCATGGGATTGATATCATTCACGATTGTGGTACACAATTATCATTTATTATCAACGATCTACTACATTTGTCAAATATAGAAGCTGGAAAATTGCAATTACAATTCAGTGATTTTCAATTTCCCGTGTTTTTAGAGAATCTGATGGCGATTCCTTGTGCCAGTGCTGAACAAAAAGGTATTTCTTTTGATTACCAACCCCAATCCTGCTTACCAGATATCATCCGGTGTGATGAAAGCCGTTTGCAACAAGTGTTACTTAACTTGCTGAGTAACGCAATTAAATTTACGGAAACCGGCGGTGTAGTCTTCAAGGTTGGTTATGAAAATCAAACAATTCGCTTTCAAATTGAAGACACAGGTCTCGGTATCCCCGAAACCCATTTATCAGACATATTTTTACCATTCCAACAATATATTGATAGTCAATTACCAAACGAAGGAGTGGGGATAGGTTTAACCATTAGCCAAAAAATTGTCCAACTTCTAGGAGGAGAAATTCATGTTAATAGCACCGTTGGTCAAGGAACTACCTTTTGGTTTGATTTACATTTACCAGAAGAAAAAATGCCACTTCAGTTAAATGTAAATCCTCATCAGATTCCTGCCAACAGTAAAATATCACTTCAAGACCATAAACCAGACCAAGATTATTACATTTCTATAATTCCTCCACCATCTCAAGAGCTTAATATCTTATTGGATCTAGCAATGAAAGGTGACATTAAAGCCATTATTGAACAAGCCCATCGCTTAAAACAGTTAGATACTCAATACCTAGCTTTTGCGAGAGAAATTATTAAATTTGCAGAAAGCTTTCAGGAATTAAAAATCATAGAATTTATTAATAATTACCATTAGTTAATGTAATGATTGCTTGTAATCAACAAGGCAGTCTGAATTAAAAAAATCATGATCAAATATGTAATTAAGAGTTGTAAATTTTTTCTCACTTCACTTCTCTTTACATGTAAGTCTTGTAAACAAAGGCATTAGCTGCAATATTAGCTGATACAGCGAACCAAGAACAGGCATTAATTTTACTTATTGTTTCTATTAGCAATACAAAGCTAAATTTTGTTAAAATTTTTCTTCCGGGGAATTATTTATTGCTGCAAATAATCATTTCATTAATACTGAATGCATACAGATATAAATATTACTAATAATTGCGTGAAACTACGAGATAGTACTGAAGCTTTTGTTGGTATATTCTTAGATATTAAGTTATGGTGGTTTCCAGTTTTAATGAGGTAAAGCATAAGGTCTGAATAACCCAACCTTTCAACTTCAAGAGTGTAAACCAGCAGACAAAGAAACGCTATAATGTGTTGTCAGTGACAAAATTACTGTCCTGATCAACATCCTATAGTTTCTAATCTGTGAATTAGGTTTCTGTAGACGTTAAAAATTTATTCAAACAAGTTTAATCTGAATTATTGATGAAACGGGGTTTGATGATTTTAATCGTTGATGAGATACCCATTAATTTTTATATTTTACTTGCTCCCCTAGAGAATGCTAGTAGCTCCAAGTGAAGAAAGTACTATCAAAAAACCAGTATATTCCCCAGTAGATTTAATTTTAAGTTTTTGAGATATTTTTATGCCAATTATGAACGGATTTGAAACCTTTCGTTATTTGAAGGTACAAACAATTACTGAAACTACTCCTGTAAATTTTATAACTCCGTGTTATGCTGCCAACAAAGTCAAATGTTTTCAGGTAAATGGTGCAGACTATTCTGACAAACCCTTTGAGCAAAAAAAAAGTTTAATTCCCATGCAGACTCATCTCCATCTCCAGAGTTTGTACCGATGTATCCAAGCTCAGAAACAACAACTACAAGAGGAGATTCAGTGTCGTCAAAAAATTGCCGAAGAACTCAAGCAATCTCAGCAGTTACTTGAGAAAACTTCTATAGAATTAGAGCAGAGGGTAGAGCAGCGCACTGCACAATTAGTAACTGCGAAAGAAACAGCAGAAGCTGCCAATCAGGCTAAAAGTGCTTTTATTGCTCATATGAGCCATGAACTCAGAACACCCCTAAATGGCATTTTGGGCTTTACCCAAATCCTGCAGCGTGATCCCAATCTCACAGCAAATCAGTGTAATGCTGTTGACATTATTCATCGTTCTGCGGAACATCTACTGATTCTCATCAATGACATACTCCATTTGTCAAAAATCGAAGCTGGGAAATTGGAATTAGAGTTCAGTGATTTTCACTTTCCTATGTTTTTAGAGAACTTGATCGCGATTATTCGTGTTAGTGCTGAGCAAAAAGGTATTTCCTTTAATTACCAACCTCAATCCTGCTTACCAGATATCATCCGATGTGATGAAACCCGTTTACGACAAGTATTACTGAACCTACTTAATAATGCCGTTAAATTTACTAAAACTGGCGGTGTAGTCTTTAAGGTTAACTACGAAAATCAACTAATTCGCTTTCAAGTAGAAGACACAGGCATTGGTATTCCTACAACTGAATTATCAGAGATATTTTTACCCTTCCAGCAATCTATTGAGAGTAAATCACCAAACGAAGGAGCAGGACTAGGCTTAACCATCAGTCAAAACATTGTTCAACTTTTAGGGGGAGAAATCCAGGTAAGTAGCGCTATTGGTAAAGGAAGTACCTTTTGGTTTGATTTACATTTACCAGAAGTAAAAATGCCAAGGAAGTCACTACAAGTTCAGTCAAATGCTCGGCGAATTGGTGTCAGAGGTAAACCACCCAAAATCTTAGTGGTAGATGATAAAGCTAACAATCGAGTTGTACTAGTAAATTTCCTTACATCTTTAGGTTTTACTATTTTTGAAGCAAGCAATGGTGAGGAAGGTTTACAAATAGCTAAACTCAATAAACCAGATTTAGTGTTATTAGATTTAGTAATGCCTGTTTTAGATGGCTTTGAAATGGTCAGACAGTTACAAAGAGACCAAAATTTCCAAGACTTAGTTATCATTGCGACTTCTGCTAGTGTACTGCCATTAGATCAGTCTTTAAGTTATCAGGTTGGTTGTCATGCTTTCTTGCCCAAACCCGTTCGGTTTGAGCAACTTCTAGAGTTATTAGAGACTCATTTGCAATTGGAATGGATTTATGAAAAAGACTCTAAAATACAAACAAAGAAACTAGAAAAACATCAAGATTATGCTTATCCTGTATGTGAATTCATGATTGTTCCTCCTCAGCAGGAAATTGCTATTTTATTAGACTTAGCAATGAAGGGTGATATTGGAGGGATTCTAGAAAAAATTGCGGAATTAGAACAGCTAAACCATCAATTTGCTGTATTTACTCAAAAAATACGCTTATTATCTGAAAGTTTTCAGGAACAGAATCTTCTTCAATGCCTGCAAGAATATATAGGAAATTAAAAATGGATTATACATCTATCAATAATTATACAATTTTGATTGTGGATGATACTCTGAGCAATTTGCAAGTATTATTTACGTATTTAAAAGATGTTGGGTTTAAAGTTTTAGTAGCTCAAAATGGAGAAAGTGCTCTGAAAAAAGCAGCATATGCACTTCCAGATTTAATTTTATTAGATATATTAATGCCTGGTATTGACGGGTTTGAAGTTTGTCGCCAATTAAAAGTAGAAAAATTAACCAAAGATATTCCGGTTATTTTTATGACTGCGATTTCTGAAACAGTCAATAAAGTCAAAGGATTTCAACTAGGGGCGGTAGATTTTGTTACCAAACCTATTGAACAAGAAGAAGTTTTAGCCCGTATTCAAACTCATCTTCATCTCCAAACTCTGCGTCAGCATCTCCAAACCCAGAACCAAAAATTACAGAAACAAGCGGAAGAAGAAAGGCTTCTGTTTACTTTATCGGAACGTATTCGCCAATCTTTGGATATAGAATCAATTCTCAAAACAGCAGCAACTGAAGTCCAGCAATTTTTGAATTGCGATCGCGTTTTGATTAATCGCTTTCAAGATGGTGATACTTTTATAGAAGTGGAATCTATTGCTGATGGAATTGAACCTGTTTTAGATTGGGTAAAACGAGACTACTATTTGACACCAGAAGAATACGAGAACTATCAACAAGGTGAAATTCAGGCTATTGAAAACATCAAGTTAGCTGATGGTAACTATTGTTGTAATAAATTTTTGGAACAGTGTGGGGCAAAAGCGACTTTAGTAATGCCTATTATACTCACAAATGAGTCAGAAAATTCCAAACAGAATGGAGTGTGGGGTTTACTAGTTTTACATCATTGTAGAAGTACTAGAAAATGGAATTCCCAAGAGATTGATTTACTCAAGCGCTTGGCAAGCCAGTTAGCCATTGCTCTTGTCCAAGGCTCACTATATCAAAAATTAGCAACAGCCAACCAAGAACTCAAACAACTTGCTATCTCCGATCCCTTAACTGGAGTTTTCAACCGTCGTTACTTTGATGAACATCTTACCCGTGAATGGCTAAGGCTTGTACGTAGTGGTAGTCCATTATCTTTAATAATGTGTGATGTGGACTGCTTTAAAGCCTATAATGATACTTATGGTCATCTAGATGGAGATGAATGTTTGCAACTAATCGCTCAAACCATATCTCATGTTGTTAAGCGAACAGCTGATTTTGTGGCTCGGTATGGAGGAGAAGAATTTGTGGTAGTTTTACCCGATACAGATATTCAGGGAGCCCATCAAGTTGCAGAAAATATTTCTACTCAAATTCAAAATTTGAACATACCTCATTCTCATTCTTCAGTAGGATCGACAGTTACCCTCAGCATGGGAGTAGCTACTACTATTCCCAGTAAAGAATATAATTATGGTTTGTTAATTGAAGCAGCAGATAAAGCTCTTTATTTGGCTAAAAGCCAAGGTAGAGGTTGTATAGAACTGTATGAAGATGACTTGTCACCAGAAAAATCAAGACAATATTACGAACTTCCCTGGATTAGGAAATTACGTCAAGCTTTTGAAGAAAATCGCTTTCGTTTATATGCTCAGTCTATTACATCTTTGCAAGGAAATACTCCCACTGAGCATTTTGAAATCTTATTAAGATTATCAGACGATGACGGTAAAATGATCTTACCAACAGATTTTCTTTCAATAGCAGACAGTTATCATCTAATGCCTAAGATTGATCGTTGGGTAATTGAGAATCTTTTTGCTTAAGTAGGTTGGCGTAAAAAATTATCGTTTGGATAAGGCAGGGGGCAGGGAGCAGGGAGCAGGGGGAACAAGGGTTTTAGGCTTATTTACTATTCTTCACATAGTTTGGTTTTATTGTGCCGACTTACTTATTTAGCACTATCTGATTGCCAATTTTTGCAAAACTGTTGGTTTTCAATTAACCTTTCAGGAGCAACACTCAATGATAACCATTTTTTAGATTTTGTCTGTCAACAGTTTGCCAAATATAACCTTCCTCCTCACATATTTTGCTTTGAGATTACCGAAACAGTAGCTATTTCTAATTTGCCCAAAGCTTGTGAGTTTATTAACTCTTTAAAAACACTAGGTTGTCACTTCGCTCTCGATGATTTTGGAACTGGTATGTCGTCTCTAGCTTATTTGAAAAATCTACCAGTAGATTATCTGAAAATTGACGGGTCTTTTATCAATGATATTAATAAAGATCCAATCGCCAAAGCAATGGTACAAGCTATCAACCAGATAGCTAAGGTCATGGGTTTACGCACCATTGCTGAATTTGTGGAGAATGATTTTATTCTTGATACTATTAGGGAACTGGGAGTAGACTATGCTCAAGGATATTATTTTGGTCATCCTGAAGTCTTAGGTTCTTTTAGTCAGAGCGGGAGATTTACAAATAATAGCTTTGCAAATATTTGCTAAAGTTCAGAAAATAGAGATCAATAATAAATAGTAATTGAATTTTTTTGAGTATACTCTAATATGCTCTAAAATTGATTTTGATTGTGTTCAGTGATTATAACAATAAAATACTTTTCTTTAATTTAATTAAACTAACTCCGGCAGCTTCTAAGTTGAGCAATTTTAAGTTTATATTTTACATTTTCTTCCTTTGGGTGTTGCATCAGGATAAAAAGTAATTATTCCTCGATTACGTCTCACAAATACTGAAGGGAAAGTTTTCCCCGTTTCCTTATCTTTAACATCAAAAATACAAGCTCCTTCTGTATCTCCTTGGAGTTTAAATATTTGCGTAGCATCTATCAACATCTCTTCGGCATTGCTGAGATAGGGATAACCTTTAATTACATCTCTAACTAAGCGATTTTCTTGCTTTAATACTACGCCCATCGTATAAATTACACCAGGAACAACTTCTTCTCTTTGGGAATTATTTGGTAATCTACCACCAATACCTTGATTTTGGATTTGTAAATACCTACCATAAAAATGCAACCCACCAATATCATTCGTATTGTAAATCTCTCCACAAAAAATATGCTCAAAGCCTTTACGTTGAAACCAAATATTAGTTAAATCTTGAATAAATTCCGATCTGCGACGACGGTTTGGACGTAATTCACCTCCAGTTACTTGTTGTAGTTTTTTGACAACATCTGGATAATTAGATAAAAGCTGTTTAAATTTATATGATTCGACTCTTGTACCTATAGGACCACAAATTTCTAGGATAGCTTGATCGAAATTGTTTAACACTGGTGGTGGTGGTGAAATATCTAAATTTTTCCCAGAAGGAAAAGCTACTGGAACAGGATTATTTATAGTATCAAAAAAAGGTATAAATTTATCGTTTTTTTCTGCCTTAGCTTGAATCGCAAGCATCACAATGGCAAAGGGTAATAAAATTGCTAATCTCATAATGCAATATTTTGTCGATGGAGTACTCATATCTAGCCTCATTTTCATCTTAATTGTTATATATCTTACTCAGCGAAAGCACTTAAGAGCTAGTCACATATTTTTATTTTGTTTTAGCAAAAAAATCCCAATAAATGCTGATGCCAACTAGTAAGTTGGTAATGTTATAAAGTCCAGTAATACTAATAATACTCATATCTACTCATTATCAGCACTCAAATACCCGTGAGTCTTACAATAATGTTTAACAAAGGAAATTTTGCCCTTTTTATAATATTGTTATTGATATTTATCGGTTTTGGCGACAGTTTTCTCCCAAAACCCTTAAATAATGCCAGTTTGCAAACTCGCACTGCAATCAATAATTTGGTTTTGGGTATGTTTCCCACTTGGGAGCCAAAGGTGAAGCCTCATCAACGTACCGAAAAAGCTATAGAAGCAACAAGAACAGGTGGTAAGGTGAAGTAGTCAAAGATGAATGCATAGAAAAACGCTTATGAGCATTTTTTTATTTTTGTTTATGCTTCTACACTTTGATTCATCTAGCTTTACCCAACAAAATAAACTCAATAGATCAAATAGGTTATAAACTAAATAATGGGACTGAGACAAAAACAAGCCAGGAAAAACTCAAATGTACATGCAGAGAGATTTTGACATCTTTTTTTGTTATTTGGTGTATCTCCTTACCCTATATTAGGTTTGAGGCTTATTTTATCCTCAAAAATGTTTAAATCCCGATTAGAAAAATTTTAGAGGAAGGGTTAATGGCAAGAACAAATGGAATGAAAAGTGAAGCATCTGCAAAGGAATTAACTTCAGTTTCAGATACCCAAGATGTGGTAGAAATTCAAGATGTATCTGAATTTCCGGAAGATACCCAAGATATTGAGAGTATATTCAATTCACTTAAAGCGTTATTAACTACAGTCGAAAAACTACAAAAAATTCGCCAGGAAGTGGGGGATATCAAACCTTTAATTGAGCGAATGCTTGATGGAGAAATACTTGGTGGTGAAGAACTTCAGCAGCTCAAGACAGGGGTAGGTAGTCTTTCTCGTCTTGTTCGTGCTTACAGTGATCATCAAGCAGCACTGACTAAAGCACAACCTGCCAGAGCAATGCTCGATCAAGTATTGAAATAATGATAACCCATTCACTGCAAGTTTTACATAAATTCTCTCAGCCGTTGGAGAATCATCAACGAGTTTACATGCAAAACTGTGTATTCATAATGCAGTGTTTCTGCTTTCCCATTTCTAATGAGAAACTTCAGGTTCTCAAATTAAATGAGGTTTTGCTAACAGACTAAATATATTTATTCCCGAATCATAGAAACTCTTCTTTTTCTACCTTATTCACACCCGAAAAAATGTTAGATTAATTTAGCACGGGCACTTAATCATGGCAATGTCACAATAGTGCTGGATAGTAATTGACTCAAATGCCACCCTCTCCAAAACATACCAACAATCCTTGGGGAAAAGTTTACAGTGAAATCATTGATGTTCGTTCTCCGAATGAATTTTCCCTAGATTGCATTCCTGGTGCAATTAATTTACCCGTGCTAGATGATGCTGAGCGTGCTGAAGTGGGGACTATATATAAGCAAGTATCAGCATTTAAGGCTCGTAAAGTTGGTGCTGCTTTAGTTGCAAAAAATATTTCTCAACATTTAACTCAACACTTCATCACCAAAGACAAAGATTATTCTCCTTTAGTTTATTGTTGGCGTGGAGGTCAACGTTCTGCTAGTATGGCTTCTGTTCTATCACAAATTGGTTGGAAAGTAACAATCTTGGAAGGTGGTTATAAAACTTATCGAACCTATGTGCGTGAAAAACTTGAAGAGCTACCACAGAAATTTACTTACCATGTAATATCTGGTTTAACTGGTAGCGCCAAAACTAATATATTGCGTCAATTATCTCAGCGTGGCGCTCAAGTTTTAGATTTGGAAGATTTAGCTAATCATCGCGGTTCCCTGCTAGGTGAAGTATGGGTAAATAAATCTTTACCGCAACCCTCACAAAAATACTTTGAATCTTTACTTTTACAGGAATTACAAAATTTTAACCCAGCTCACATAGTATGGGTAGAGTCGGAAAGCAATAAAATTGGCAAAGTCTATTTACCAAGCAGCTTGTGGCAACAGATGAAGCAGTCTAACTGTATAGAAATTCAAGTACCTATACAAGCGAGGGTACAGTTTATCATACAAGAGTATTCACATTTCACCAATCATCCCGATATTCTCAAGACTAAAATTGCAGGATTAAAATCTCGCTATGGAAGTAAGAAAATTAATGAATGGAATCAACTAATTGAATCTGGTAATTTTCCCACATTTGTTGACAATATCCTCCAATCTCATTACGATCCCGCATATTTAAAGTCTACTCAAACTAATTATATCCAGGGGGAACAATCATTGGCAATGCCTGATTTATCTGCAAAAAGTGTTGAAAATTTAGTAGATACGTTAATGCAGATCAACTCTAATATGTAGAATCATGGTGTTTTTGCAGCCAATCTAGAAATTGAGATGCTGATTTAATACAAAATTAGTTGCAAGCTGCACTTTGGCAATCTATCTACTATTAGTTATTACCCTTTTTTTTTGACACACTGGATGGATTAATATTAATCAGTGGTAGGGTATTGTTACCACCCATCACTGTAGGAAAACGTCCATCCCATTTTTCGATCGCTTGCTTTTGTAATAGTTCTGGTGTTAATGTCTGACGCTGCAATCTTTGTGCTTCAGCATGACCTTTCGCACGATTAATTTCCGCTTGAGCTTCTTGAGTAGCTTTTTTAGCAGTAAATGAGGCTTGTTTTGCCTCCTGCTCAGCAATTTGTTTGGCTTCAATGGCTTTACTAAACTCTGGAGAAAAGGCAAAATCAACTAGTGAAACATCATCAATAATGACTCCATAAGCAGCCATACGAGTTTTCATTTGTTCATCAATTTCTTGCTTGAGATCATTTCTTCTAGTAATGATTTCTTCTGCTGTTTTTTTGGATGTCGCAGCTTTTAAGACTTCAGAGACAGCAGGAGTCATAATTCCTCTAATAATTTGTTGCTCATCTCCAACTCGCTGAAAAACTCGATTAACTTTTGTCGGGTCAATATGCCAATTAATCGCAATTTCTGTCGATACTCTTTGCAGATCCCGCGAAGCTGCATCGGCTTTGAAACTATTTTGCGCAACCCTGACATTCATTGTTTTGACGTAGGTGATAATAGGTATAATAGGATGAATTCCTTCATCTAATATTCTTTCTTGTACCTTCCCAAATTGCATGACCACCCCTCTTTCCCCTGCATTGATAATTGCAAAAGGGCGAAAAAGAATGAACGCAAATAAAATAGCAATCCCTCCGCCCAAATATAAACTAGGTCGTAACTGTGATAAAGCGTCTCTTCTGATAGTTTTCATTATTACTTTCTCTTGAACTTATGTATTTTTTAAATTCATCTAGTTTTACAATCAATCACCTTTGCTATACAAATCGAGACAGTCATCTAGAAGTCATAATTTAATTTTTAAATAATAACCATAGATATAACTTTCAATATAACTTTCTACAAGTAATTTAGGACTGCTATATAAATAGCAGATGACTGATAATACTAAGTAAGTCGGCACAATAAAACCAAACTATGTGAAGAATAGTAAATAAGCCTAAAACCCTTGTTCCCCCTGCTCCCTGCTCCCTGCCCCCTGCCTTATCCAAACGATAATTTTTTACGCCAACCTACTTAGTATATACATTGTTCTCTTGAACTATTTGTTTAGTAACTATTTTGTAATCAAATCTGTAACAATATGAGAAATAATCAACTCAAATAGATTACTGGTGTCAATGTAACTTTTGGAACTGATGATGCTATTGGCCGTGGTAATGGAAGTAGTACTAAGTTTTCAATCAATAAGTTAGGGCGACTTTCTGGTAAAATTGGGATATAGTCACCACAGAAAATTGGGAAAATTATCACCAAATATTGACCTGACAGAACGGAAGTAGGAGCTTGGAAACGCCACCCAAAAACTTACCCATTAAAGGCAAAACCCCGGCATCTGAGCCTAGCTATGCCTTAGACTTTATGTAATGGTCAGTATTTAGTTGGACATGATATCACCCAAGCAATTGCAAATTGTTTAAACCACAAATGTTTCGTTTCCATTTTGCTTAGTGCTATTCACTTAATATAGACTCAAACAATAGATACATTAAAAATTAGTGAAAATGGCGGATATTCCTGTGGGTAGCCTACATTTTCTTGAAAATCAAGGCAATATCTAGCTTGTAACAGTTTTCAGTAGATATACCATTGTTGTTTGTTATATTAATTGATTAAGTTATATATGTTGAAAATCTAAATTAAAGGTAAAGTTTATTTAAAGTCATTACATATACCAATATTTATAGTTATATTATTTCTTGTGAGGATAAAATATTACCCATAGTTAAGTTGATATTTTGTAAATAAAGTTACTTTTCAATAAAATCCAATTTAACTATAGAGTTTAGATGTCGTTTTATGGAGCGATAACAATTAATGTAACTGAGAAAAAATTAAAAGTAATTTCAAAAAAAAGCATCTATCATATTTCTCTGCGAAGTATCTTTTAGATTAAAATCTCTATTTTACAATATAATAGCTATAAATCTAAATTTTTGCATATGATTAAATATGATTACTGTATCTATGTTTAACTAGATACCATCCTGAAAATATCTGATTCTTATTTATAGATATTAAGAAACTGAGATAATTTATCGTAATTATCACTAGGTTTAAATATCTATTTCTGCCTATTCTAAATAATAAATGCTATTTTAACCAAAAATCTTTCAATATTTGACTGATATATAATAAATAGCAGTGAATAAAAATACATAAAGACTGATATCTCATAAAAATATAAACTGAATATTTAAGTATAAATTGATGGAGCTGGACTTCGATGGTCATTTGATCTCAGCCCCTCCAACGTAACCTTCTTGATCTTCTAGATTATTGTTTGGAAATACACTTTGTTTCCAAACAGTTAAGTCTGTGGAGAATAGGTCATTAACCCTTATTTGTTGTGAGAGGAGGTCGAATTGCAGAGAAGGTGTGACAGAAATCGGAAACGTTCAAAACGAAGAGCAATATATTGTCCAATTCATAAATGTTATTTAGATAGTGTTAGTCAAAAGTATCCACTGTTTGCCAATCGTCCAGGACAATTGCAGCAAAGAGGAGTAAGGAGACGAGAAGCATTAATATTAATCACTTCTCAAACAGCAGTTACTTTGAAGGATGAATGGTTAGAGGCTTTCTGGTGTAAGGATTGTCAACAAAAAAAATGGTATCACATCCATAAATCTTCCACTAACACCTATGAAGTTGCAGTCGCATCTCCAGAACTTTGGCAACGAGCAATGAAGGTTGCTTATCCTCATGGAAACCCTTCCGTGGGTGAATTTACTAGCCGCAATTCACGGACAATGAACTATCGAGGACACCAAAACTTTAATAAAATAGATTAAAATATCTGCATTTTATATGTTGCAGATTTATAAAAAGTATTTACAACTTGCCAATCAGGAGATAAATTTTCTGATTTATATGCATATATGAAAATTGCTTATCTAGTTAATCATTATCCTCATGTGAGTCATAGCTTCATCCGACGAGAAATTATCGGTATTGAAGCTTGGGGGATTGAAGTCGCTCGGTTTTCTATTCGTCCTTGCATCTCTAAATTAGTTGATGAAGCAGACAAACTGGAACTAGACAAAACTCAATCTATTCTAGGAGTTGGGATTATCGGCTTACTCTTAGCTGTAATTCGAGTTTTTCTCACTCAACCCGTCCATTTTTTGAAAAGTTTACAGTTAGCTGGGAAAATTGGCTGGCATTCAGACCGAGGACTTGTGAGAAACTTAGCATACCTAGTTGAAGCTTGCGTCCTCTTGTGTCAATGTTCTGATTTAGGAATAAACCACATTCACGCTCACTTTGGTACAAATTCAACTACAGTAGCTATGTTGTGCCATACTCTGGGTGGTCCATCCTATAGTTTTACTATTCATGGGCCCCAAGAATTTGACCGAGCTACTGTTCTTGCTTTAGATGAGAAAGTCAAACAAGCATCTTTTGTAGTAGCTATCAGTTCTTTTGGCAAGAGTCAATTGTATCGATGGTGCGATCGCCAGTATTGGTCAAAAATTCATGTAATTCACTGTGGTTTAGATGCAAAATTCTTAAATACACATCATACTCCGATATCAGAAGAGCCTCGTTTAGTCTGTGTTGGACGACTAGACGAACAAAAAGGACATTTACTGTTAGTAGAGGCAGCAGCTAAGTTAAATGCCGAGGGATTAGATTTTAAATTAGTATTTGTTGGTGATGGTTCTTTGAGAAGTGAGATTGAAACTGCGATCGCTCAATTGAATTTGCACAACCACATTGAGATTACCGGTTGGGCTAGTAACTCCCAAGTACGGGAGCAAATTTTAGCAGCACGAGCCTTAGTACTACCTAGTTTTGCTGAGGGTTTACCAGTGGTAGTTATGGAAGCTTTAGCTTTAGGTCGTCCAGTCATCAGTAGTTGTGTCGCTGGAGTTCCTGAATTAATTGAGCATGGTAAGTGCGGCTGGCTGATAACACCTGGATCCTTAGAGGATTTAACAGTAACTATGGCTAAAGTGTTGCGATCGCCATTAGAACAACTTGAGCAAATGGGGGAGATGGGGAACGAACTGGTTGTTCAACGGCATAATATTACTGTTGAAACAGGGAAATTGGCGGCACTATTTCGGTCTAATGGGATTGAGCAATTTCCCTTAGAGGATGTTTCGTCAAAGCAGAAACAATCATTAATTAAATTAGGGTAGGCTTTTCAGATCAAAGCTTTATCAACACTCTGAATAATAGTAAACTTTAGCACTTAACAACTGCACACAATCATGAAAATATATTTTCATGAACCTCTAAAACCATGTCATCAAACACCTTTAAACAGAGAGCTATCCGTGCTACCATCTGGACCCTTATTGAACAGTTTGGAGGTCATATAATCCGGTTTGGATCTAATCTAATCCTCACACGTTTATTAGTTCCAGAATATTTTAGCCTGATGGCTTTAATTAATACTTTCATATCTGGGTTAGAAATGTTCTCAGATGTTGGTGTTGCTCCCAGTGTGATCCAGAATAAGCATGGTGACAATCCAGTTTTTTTTAACACAGCCTGGACAATACAGGTTATGCGTGGGTTGGGACTATGGCTAGCTAGCATTTTAATTGCTTGGCCAATTGCAATTTATTATCAGCAACAAAGAATGCTATGGCTGATCCCCATAGCTGGGTTAAACGCATTGCTTGCTAGTTTGCAATCTACTAGTATTTTTACACTCAAACGAAACTTAGAATTGTCTCGACTGAGTAAATTTGGAATGCTAGGATACTTGTACAAAACAATAATAATTATTTTTTGGGCTTGGTTAAATCCTACAATCTGGGCAATTGTTGGTGGTAGCTTAATCTCAGGATTTATAGATATTTTTCGGAGCCATAAACTGATCCCTCAAATTTCTAATCGTTTTACTTGGGATAAAAATGCCGCTAAAGATATCCTTTCTTTTGGTAAGTGGATATTTATATCCACGGCAATGACATTTCTAGCAATGCAATCAGACAGACTAATTTTAGGGAAATTGGCTTTTCCAATGTTGGCTTTTTATAGTATTGCACTTGCTCTGGCAGAAATGCCCAAACAAACAATTGCAGGTATTAGTGGGAATGTTATGTTTCCTATAGTTGCCAAGTTTCAAGATTTACCTCGTAAGCAACTTCGAGAGAAAATTCTCCAGAAGCGATGGCTATTAGTTGTTGGTATGGCACTTGGCTTATCTGTAATAGTTTGCTTTGGGGATATCTTAATCTTGACACTATATGATCGCAGATACAATGATGCTGCTTGGATGCTGCCAATTCTATCTCTAGGAACTTGGCCTGCTCTATTGGAGATGACAATGTCTAGTTCTCTTATAGCCATTGGTAAGCCCATGTATTCAGCTAGCGGCAACTTTTTTAAATTTATTTATATGATAATTGGAGTACCTTTAGGATTTTCTCTATTAGGAATCTTGGGGGCTGTAATTGTGATTGCATTTAATGATCTGCCAATTTATATAACTATCAACTATGGCCTATGGAAGGAAAAATTGATCGGTATAGAGCAAGATGTTATAGCAACCCTTGTATTAATTGGAACAATTACTATTCTTCTATCGAGTCGCTATTTTTTGGGTTTTGGACTCCCCATTGATGGCATTTTATTAAAAAACTAAGCTGAATATTAGCTACATTATTTCAGGTGATTAGAATGAAAGGCGTTAGGGGTTGGGGAACCCCATAATTAAAATTAGAGGTTTCTAAGGGCGGACTCAGTATGCAGATCGCACTACGTGCCTCACCTTCTGGGTTCGCCACTTGACAGCAGTTGCTTTATGCCGGGGAACCTGTCCACCGCAGTGGCTCAAAATACATCTTTCTTGTTTTCCCTCTTTAAAAAAAGGGGCTTGCATCCATTCACTTCGGGGTTTTCCTCCCTATCCCCCACAACCCATCCCCTACCTCGAAGAGGTTTGGTCAATCACACCTATCCATACTTGATTCATTTTTAGTTAATTACTGTCACTTAACAAAGCTTATGAGCCTTCAAGCACAACTTGTCATGCTCCTCTGGTTGCCAGTTGTTCTTTACTTATTTACAAGTTTTACAGCTCAAAGAGCAGTTATTATCAGTTTTATCGCCGCATGGCTTTTTTTACCACAAAATGCAGGATTCTCAGTTCTTGGTCTTCCAGATTATGAACGGATGTCAGCTACTTGTTACGGTATATTATTAGCTACTTTCATTTTTGATGTTCAACGCTTTCGTTCCTTTCAATTTAATTGGCTTGATTTACCAATGCTAATTTGGTGCTTATGTCCTTTTGCTTCTTCAATGAGTAATGATCTAGGGGCTTATGATGGATTAGCTCAATCCCTTCAACAAACTGTATCCTATGGAATACCCTATTTTTTGGGTCGTATATACCTAAATAATTTAATTGGGTTCCGCCATCTCGCAATTGCCATATTCACCAGTGGACTTATTTATGCTCCTTTCTGTTTATATGAAAGTCGTATGAGTCCAGTATTCCATCAACTGATTTACGGCTATGTTGATGTGAGAGCCTTTGCTCAAGGATTTCGTTATGGTTCATTTAGACCGACAGTATTTATGGAACATGGTCTTGCCGTTGGCATGTGGATGATGGCTGCAACACTCATTGGCATCTGGCTATGGCAAACTGGTGTCGTTAAGCAAATATGGGGCATTCCTATCATGTGGTTAGTGATAGGATTATTGTTTACATTTATACTAGTAAGGTCAACTGGCGCGTATTTATACTTATTATTGGGATGCATTATTCTGTTTGTTGCCAAAAAATTTCGTACTGCTTTGGTAATGTTATTAGTAATGCTAGCTATGTCTTCCTACTTGTATATGGGAGCAACTGGAGTATTTAATAGCGAACGGATTCATGGTATTGTTTCAGCTTTAGAAATGGTAGTAGAACCAGGTCGGGCTTCATCCCTAGGGTATCGAATGAGTAATGAAGAACTACTTTCAGAAAAAGCACGACACCGACCAATTTTTGGTTGGGGAGGATGGGGAAGAAACCGCATACTAGAAGAAAATTGGGAGGGCGAACTGGTAGATGTAGCAATTACCGACAGTTTATGGATTATTGCTTTTGGTATTAATGGAACAGTGGGTCTGATTGCTTTATTTAGTTCGTCATTATTACCTAGTCTAAGTTTTTTTTGGCTACGGTATCCAGCTAGATTCTGGTTTAAACCCGAAATTGCACCAGCAGCATTGTTATCTGTAGTTATCACCTTATACATGTTAGACTGCACCTTAAATAATATGCCAAATCCAGTGTTTACCCTTGCTAGTGGGGGTATTGCGGGATTAGCGCTCAACAAATCAGAAACTAAAAAATTAAGTAATCACTCATCCCTGGCAAGGCAACCTTCATCTGTCTCGGCAGCCAGTCTTAAATTTCCCAGAATTAACAAATAAGGAAAAGAAATGTCTCAACCTTTGAGAATACTATACGCAGCTGGTCCAGGAAATGTGATTGGAACTTATCAACACTGGATTCAAGGACAAGAGGATCCATCACAAGTTTCACTCACCTATTCTGGTCAGTTTTATGATGTATGTCGTGATTTAGATGCACAGGCTTACGTAATTTCATCATGTAGGGATAAGAAAATATTGCATGAAGGTCAATTCATCATAGAACATCGTCCAGTTCCCCTACCCAAAGCATCGGGTATCCTGTATTACTTAAATAATATTTGGTATGGATTAGGATTAATTATATCAGCATTCCGCTTCCGAGCTAATGTTGCTGTAGTCGCTGATGGCACAACACAATGGTTTATTTTGTCCGTACTACCTTTTTTAGGTGTGAAAGTTATACCATCTTTACACTGTGTCTTGTGGCCTAAGTACTTTCACCCAAGCAAGATCCAGAGATTTATCTCTACCCTTAATCGCCATCTATTTGCTAATGCTTGTAGTACCATTTTAATTGCATCGGATGATATCCGTGAGCAAGTATTAGAAATAACACGTGCTCACCATAGACCAATGGTGCCTTTCTTACCTACCTATCGTCGTCCAGAATTTGCGGGTATAGGCGAACCAGATAAACAAGGTTCACCGTTTAGAATCTTATTTGCGGGTCGTATCGAATCAAACAAGGGTGTTTTCAATGTTCTGGAAATTGCTAAGCTTTTTGCCAAGGAGAACAGACAGGATATTAGGTTTGATATTTGTGGCAATGGATCAGCACTGGAGTCTTTACGTTTAGCTGTTAACCAAGCTGGATTAGATTCTTCTTTTTTTTGTCATGGTCACTGCAATAAATCACAAATGCGAGAAATGTTTAATCGTGCACATGTTGTAATTGTGCCAACAAGAACAGACTTTGTAGAAGGATTCAACCAAGTTGTTGTTGAAGGCATTTTGTCAGGACGACCAGTAGTTACCTCTGCTGTTTGTCCAGCCTTATCTTATGTACGGGATGCAGTTGTAGAAGTCCCACCTGATGATACCAAGGCATATGGTGATGCCTTACTCAAGTTATGTGATGATCATGAATTTTATGACCAAAAGAGACAAGCATGTCTGGGTTTACAAGAACAATTTTATGATACTTCACAAAGTTGGGGGGCTAAACTCAAATCTATCCTATTGGCAATTCAAGAGAATCGATATCTAGACAAAGGAGAAATTCACATAACCCAACAAGAAGGTTAGGGTTTGATTAATATGTTCTATCAATTTTAAATAACAAACTAAAATTAAGTATATTTATCCAATTTTGAAACTGTGTTTATAATTTACAGCCTATTACTTTAACAGAATATTATGACTGCAAATTCTCCAATTACTTTTGTTTGTTGTATTGAATCTGGAGGGCTCGAAACTCAAACTGTACGCATGATAGAGAGCCTACGTCGATGGGGAGGCAAGTTGGCTAATGCACCCATATTCGCAGTTACTCCCCGGTTTGGTCCTCCTCTTGCATATTCTACCTATCAAGCTTTTAAGCGGCTGGATGTGGAGTATATTCGTTTTCAGGCAAAAAGCAAATACTCTTGGAACAAGTTCATGAATAAGCCTTTTGCCTTAGTAGCTGCACAAGAGCGTAGCACGTCTGAATGTATTAGCTGGTTGGATAGTGATTTATTGTTTGTAGGTGAACCAGATTTACTCAATTTAAATCAGGAAGAAGATTTTCTGGCTTGTACCCCCGACAGTATTGGTGCAACAAGTGGTGTGGGGGATTCTTTGGAAACTTACTGGCAGGAGACTTGTAAGTGTATCGGTATAGAAATTGAAGACTTACCCTGGATTAAAACAGAATTGGAAGATAAACGTATTCGTCTTTACTTTAATAGTGGGGTTTTTGTTTATCGTCGCTTAACTGATTTTGCTAACCATTATTTACAATCATGCAACCAGTTACTCCATTCTTCTATAACCAATCAGATGCATGGGATTTTCTTTACTGATCAGATTGTTCTTGGTTTAACTATGGCAAAAATGGGTTTATCTTGGAGAAGTTTACCTCATTCTCATAACTATAGTATGGGTAGTAAAATTCATGCTCAATGGTACAAACAAGAAGAACTCAAGACAGCAAAAATAATCCACTATCATGATTCCATGTGGCCACATTTCTGGCCAACATTCATGGAATGTATCTACGATACCCATCCAGATGTAGCAGAGTGGCTATCCTCTCTTGGTCCCATGCAAAATGAAGCTCCACCTCAATGGCGTACTTTCGGTAAAGTCATCAAATATTTTAGGTCGAAGCAAGAGGCAGCATATAAAGAATCTTGCCGAGTAATTTGATCTCGTACTGATGATAAAGCAGTTTGAAAAATAATGATAGAAACCACACCCTTGAGGCGGCTAATCAAGCGTATTTTAATTGGTTCTCAAGATTCTCAAGAAGTAAGTGAGCAATGTTCTATTTTATGTCCAAGTGAGAAAGCTCCTTCACTACCAGCAATTTATTTGGAAGGACAACTAGATAAAGTTACTGGTTTTATTGAAGGTGTTAACCTTGATATCGAGAAAAACAGACTTGCGGGAACTATGCGAGAGCATAGTGCGACGGTTGCTTATCATATTAGGGATGCATTGATTCTCAATGGGTATGTATATAAGGGAGCCATGAAGTATACACTTGTCTCCACACCTGAATCTTTCTTCAGTCCGAAGGTAGTTGATTATCTCCCTAAAGCTGCACTTTCCTGTACTTTTGCTGGGAATCGCTTTTTTGGTCATTGGATCGGAGACGATTTGCCCTTGAATCTTGCCGCACAACAATTAGCAGAGCCGATTACTGTTGTTAAAAAACCTTATGCCCATGAATCTGAGTACCTAAGTCTTTTTAACCTGCGATCGCGCCCAATTACTCAAATCAGATGCGGAGAGCTAATCATACTTAATGATGTTGGACAAAATAGTTTCAAACGCCAACGCTACGAGCTTTTACGTTCTGCTTTAAAGAATTTAACGCCCCTTCAACCAAATTATGGAGTCATGATTCGCCGTGGAAAATCAGGTGTTTCACGGGTACTAACAAACGAAGACGAGATTGCACAATTTCTGGAAACTCGGGGTTTTATTATCATTAATCCCGAGCACATGCCAGCTAAAGAAATTGTGCATCAAACACTTGGTGCAAAAATTATTCTGGGAACTGAAGGGAGCCATATTGCCCATGGAATCTTTACAATGGCAGATCATGGAACAATTTTCACTTTACAACCACCGTACAGGTTTCATGGTATTTATAAAGATTATACAGACTGTTTAGATATGCGCTATGCTTTTGTTGTCGGAAATAATTCTCCTGATGGATTTATGATTAATTTGGAAGATTTAGCGCGAACTCTCGACAAAATTGAATATTTGATGAAGTGAAAAAAGAGGTATAAATTCTAAGTTAATACTTTAGGTAATAGTTAAGGAACATGGATTGATTCACTGACAATTATTGCTCATTAGCTAACCTGGCATTTAAAATTATTTAAACCAAGTTTTATAATTTACATAATCTACATTCCAGGGCAAATACCAATAAATTTAATATTAATAGTAATACTATTGCCTACCTTCATATTTGATAGGTTCTAGAGAATATAATTTTTATGTCTAATACTAATATCATTGAGCCCAAAAAAGCAGTTTCTCTACTTGTAGTCATTGTTAACTACCGAACACCCGATCTAACCATCGACTGTCTCCACTCCCTTGTGGATGAAGTGCGATCGCTTCCTGGAACTCGTGTTGTAATTACCGACAATGCTTCTGGTGATGATTCAGTTGCAAAAATTCAAACTGCCATTGAAACTGAAGGTTGGCAAGATTGGGCATCCCTAATGCCATTGGAAAAAAACGGTGGTTTTGCCTTTGGTAATAATGAGGCAATCCGCCCGGCTCTAAATTCCCATCATCCTCCAAATTATGTCCTCTTACTTAATCCAGACACAATTGTTCATCCTCATGCTTTAAAGGTACTTGTGGATTTTATGGATAAACATCCCCAGGTGGGAATTGCTGGTAGTCGTCTTGAAGATCCTGATAGTACAGTTCAAGTTTCTGCATTTCGATTTCATTCAATATTGAGTGAGTTAGACAATGGCTTACGTCTGCGATTTGGCAAAAAATTCAAAGAACGTTGGGCTGTTGTGCCCCCAACCCTTCCTCAGGAAATTACCCAAGTTGATTGGGTTGCTGGAGCCAGTATGATTATACGCCGTCAAGTTTTTGACAGTGTCGGTTTTATGGATGAAGGTTACTTCATGTACTACGAAGAGGCTGATTTCTGCCTACAGGCGAATAGGGCTGGCTGGACTTGCTATTATGTCCCAGAAAGCCGAATTGTACATTTAGTTGGTCAAAGTTCTGGAGTTACCGACCCTAAAGCTCCACCCAAACGTCGTCCGCAATACTGGTTTAATTCTCGACGACGTTACTTTGTCAAAAATCATGGTTGGCTATATGGATTACTGGCTGATGCTGCTTTTGCCTTTACTTTTGCTCTGACTAAATTGCGCTGGTTAATTATGGGACAACAGTCTGTGGATCCCCCACAATTTCTGACTGATTTCCTCCGTAATAGCGTAATAGTCAAAGTGTTTGTTCAATCCCCGCAATAAATGTAGATAGATTAATAACCCAACTTCATTATTTTAGATAATTGACTGCTTATCAGTAACAATAGATTATGGTTACACAACCAGACTTAGTATCAAACTCTACGGTAGCAATAAGTAATAAAACTGGACTTTGGCAACAAATAAAAGAAGACTGGATTGCTCATGGATGTGATTGGACAAAGCCAGGATTTAGAGCAGTTGCCGTTCATCGTTTTGGTGCATGGAGGATGAAGATTGAACCCAAAATCCTACGGGCTCCATTTAGTATTTTATACCGGGCTTTATATCGTAAAATCCGTAATACTTACGGAATTGAATTACCTTATACTGTTGAACTTGGTCGCCGAGTAGTTATTGAACATCAAGGAGCGATTGTGATTCATGGGAATTGTACCATTGGTGATGATTGTATTATCCGTCAAGGTGTGACTTTGGGTAATCGTTATCTTGAACGTCCACTTGATGCACCAAAATTGGGAACTGGTGTCAATGTTGGTGCCGGAGCAAAAATTTTTGGTGATATTTCCATTGGCGATCGCGCCAATATCGGTGCCAATGCCGTGGTTTTAATCAATATACCATCAGGAAGAACTGCTGTAGGTATTCCAGCTAAAGTTATAGCTATGAAGAAATAAGGTCAGGAAGAAGGGTGTGGGGTGTAGGGGAAAGACGGCGCTGGTCAGAGCTTGAAACCCCTCCCCTTCGCAATCGTCCTAGAGAATGGGGCTATCTTTTCCCCTACACCCCGACCCAATGGGGCTTAGTGAAGGGAAATTTATTGTTCTCTAGTCTTAGTGCTATTACTTAGGACATTGAGATACAAATAACGTAATTTTTACATTAAGCTCTTAGATTTTGAATTTTTAGCAAGTAATTCATAATTATCTCCTGATACAAAATAAAATATGCGATAAATGGAATATACATCATCACTGATGCCAAAATAATTATGAAAGCACTTACACTTTCAGTTGCAAAGAGAACAGACCTGGGACTCATAACTTATACTAGTACCAAGAAAATGGGTACCATGAAACAAAAATCAATCCCTTGGTAGCTGATTACAGCTACTGTGACCCCATGTATCATCAATATCAATTCCTATAGCAGTATTACTCATAGAGTAACCTTCATCGATGCAGATATAGAAAATAGTATGATTTTGCAGGATGTACAAGTTATCGGTATTCAACGGCGGATTATGGATAGTGTTATTGGATAACGAGCATACTTAGTTGCAGCCCAACACCCTAAAGCTTTAATTACTTGCAAATCGAACTAGTTTGATTGGATTACCATTGGAGAAATCAATGTTAACAACTATTCCTTTAACAACTATTCCTTTTAATCGCCCTGTGATCGTGGGGAAAGAATTTGCATATATCCAAAAGACCATCGAAAATATGGATCTTTCTGGAGATGGGGCTATTACCAAGAAATGTCATAGTCTATTGGAAGATATCCTCAAAGTTCCCAAAGTACTACTAACTACTTCTTGCACCCATGCCTTAGAAATGGCTGCATTATTATTGGATAC
>NZ_FYBH01000308.1 GCF_900185595.1 Calothrix rhizosoleniae SC01 | reverse complement strand
ATAATAGCAATTTAATATCTTGCGAGAATTTCAGATGCATATGCTAGTAAGTTATGTAAATAGCCACAATCAATATGAATTAATTGATAAATTTGTATTTTTTTAAATATAAATACAACCTTATTTACTTTCCAAAATATCAAATATTTATGAAATACAAGTAAAGTTTTGGTAATAATTATTTGCCTTTTTGGATGACTTCCTTTGTGTCGCCATTACATGTCAGAATAATAAGAAACCTCAACTGAAACATAGATGAATTTCATGACCGAAAAATAAAAGGATACAAGCCCATAAATTTAGACATGGGTTACGAAGATGCAGAGGATTAGGGAGCAAGGGAGCAGGGGAGAAACCCCATATATAAATGATAGAGAGCACCACGAGCCGAATAATAAGTAATCTCCCGAACTTGATATCAATCCAAAATCCAAAATCCAAAATCCAAAATTGTCATGACTCATTTTCAGGTTTCAAAACCAACACCGGCTGTTGATATAAAAGTACGGTAAATGTCACAGTAGAACCTAAACCTTCCCCTAAACTGTAAAAATTGACCTCTCCACCCATAGCTTCAATTAGTTTTTGGGATATTGCTAAACCCAAACCCGTCCCACCATACTGACGAGTTCTAGAACCATCTACCTGAGAAAATAATTGAAATAGCTTATCTTGCTTATCTAAAGAAACACCAATACCTGTGTCTGCAACCCTTACCCTTACCATGCCAGGGAATTCCTGGTTTTGAAATACAACTTTTTTCTTCACAACATCGGCACTAACAGTGATACCGCCTTCATGGGTAAATTTGAGGGCATTACCCAAAAGATTGAGCATGACTTGCTTCAGGCGCTGATAGTCCCCATACATGATGATTTCATCGCAGGTATCAGGGGTGTGCATTTGGAAACTGAGGTTTCTTGTCTCAGCTTGGGGGCGGGAAAAATTCTCAACATCAGAGAATAATTCATTTAATGTCACTGACTGTGGTTTCAACTCCATTTTGCCAGCTTCAATTCTGGAAATATCCAAAATATCGTTAATAATATCCAACAAGTGCAGGGATGATTTATGAGCTTCTAGCAGAAATTGCATTTGTTCTTCGGGATCTTCTGCCATCCCCTCTAAAATTAGCTTTAAAAAGCCAATCATGCCATTCAAGGGTGTGCGTAATTCGTGGGAAACATTGGCAAGAAATTCACTTTTGCGGCGGGTTGCTTCTTCTGCCTGTTGCCGTGCATCCTCTAATTGTTTATATAATGTTGCGTGAGCGATCGCTGTTCCTAATTGTTCACCTACCTCCTTGGCTAATTCCATTTCTAAATTATTCGGAGGGTAGCATGTTTTAACCATCGTCATAGCAATTAACCCATTAGCTTTTTCTTGATAACAAGTAGGAACTACCAATAATTGATATTTACTAAACAGAGGATGAATTGGTTTTTTGCTAAAAACAGGTTCCAATGTTGTCAGTGCTTGGGTAAATACAGGCTCAGAGGCGATATCTATTTCTACACCTAACATTGAATTTGCTGTAGATTGCTGATACGCAGCTGCTACTTTCACAGTAGAATTATCAGCTGGACAGGGACAAATTATGCAATGCTCTGGTGCTAAAGCCGAGCCCAAACTATCAACTGTTTGTTGCCAAATAATTTCTAAATCTAGAGTTCGTCGGATATTTTTCGTAATTTGGTGAACTAATTTCTGATTTTGTTGGGAACGTAAAACCACATCTAATTCCTGGGTTTGTTCTGTCCCCAGGTTCTCATGGGATGTATCGTCACCAACTTGCAATAGCCGCCCCATTACTAAAACTTGTGTCGCTGCACTGCCTCGTTTGGGCATAATGGGGCTAATCACCAGCTCAAATTCCAGTAAATATTGATGGTAACTAAACCAACACCTACATTTATCTGGCTCTAAATTTGTCAATACTTGCTGTAATCTTTGTAGATAAAGAACTTGTTCTACCGGGACAAAGATTTCACTATCTTGGGAGTCATTGACTACTTGTTGTAGATTTAATACCTGAATCGGAGACGATACTTCTTCATGTTTTGGGACATTGTCTTGCTGCCAATAAAAGCTTAGATAGCGTCCCGTTGCATCCTGAGTATATACCAATTCAGCTCCCAAATTCTGTAATGAACTATTAGTGTTACTGGTCATAGACTCCAGGTTTTTGGAAAATAATACATTGGATATTTGGGAATTGGCAGTAATACTCATGGTTCGAGTGTGGTAGACAAAGGGACGCTCAAAGCATTATTGTGCATCTGTACTTAGATGATGGCATGTTTTGTTACTAGAGTGCCACTATTTTATGAGTGTTTTTGTGGTTCTAATAGCTTTTTTAGAGTATACACGATTTTTTTTATACTCTTTACATACTTTAGTACCTACTTAATTGAAAACTTCAATCATTCCATTCACCTCGGGGTGGTACATGCATTCTTCGAGGAGTACGAGTTAGCTCATCATCTCTGTTGGTTTCACCTCGCAACCACTGGCGAATAGCGACTTCAATAACTTTACTGGGATCGTTAGTTAAATGCTGAATTTGCTCTAGTAGCTCAGAATCTAAGCGAATAGCAATTTCTACTTTCTTGGCAAATCTTTGATTTGTTTCGAGTGCTGTATCGCCTGTATCGGCTGTATTTTTCATGTTCATAGGTTAGGATGCTCTAATTGGTTTTTTTTCCAAAACTTTGTAAACAGCTTGATTCTTACTATCCAGGGCTTTCACCAATGGAATATGCCCATTTATTCAGCATTAAATAATGCTTCATGTTTATTGTACGCTTCTGAACGCCGAATGCCAGTAGCTGTAATTAGACCTTTATATCTTTTTGGAGAGAGCCAAAAAATGAAATACCCAGCCCTATTAAATATATTTTTGGTAAACTCAAGAGTTGATCGGCGTTCCGCCTGGAAGGCGGAATGCGAGGGCTGGGCATTTTACTACTGGTAATTTTCTTGGCAGTTATCATACAGTGGTAAG
>NZ_FYBH01000020.1 GCF_900185595.1 Calothrix rhizosoleniae SC01 | reverse complement strand
AATTACCCTGAAACAAATTCCCGAACGCCAGAAATATGAGAAATTAGAGCAAGAATTTGTAGCGCGTTGGCAACAAATGAATCAAAATCATAGCGATCGCAAACAGCAACGCCACAAAAAACGACAGATATTCACGGAAACCCTGACAGGGGAAGCATTAAACACAGCTATTACCCAACTTGATGAAGAAAGTCGTCAGGATGGGATTGTACGTAAGTTACTTAAACGAGAAAGAAATCAAGTACTACAACCTCTAAAGCAAATAATTGCAGATGCAGATGTACAGATACGGGAACTGAAACGAAAGCGAAAAGAATTGTCCCGCCAACTGCAAACACAAATGCACGCAGCTTATTCTCTGATGAATTTTTATGGGCGATCGCAAACTCTACAACAATTATTACCACAAGGCTTACCCACAGGAACAGGGGATTGCTGTGCGCCAAAATTGTTACATTATGCAGCTACCCACAATTTAAAACCCTTAGCAATGGCTGAGTTTTGGTGGGGTACATCCTCCTCAGAGAAAATCCAGGGAGAATTTTATGGTGCTTGTGTGGAAAGGTGTCAGCCATTAATGGGTTTCTTACTGTCAGGTTTACCATCTAAATCTGTCATTAAAAATGGATATATAACTTCTGGAGGAGTTAAGCAAGAGGTTCCCATCATTTATGAAGATGAATGGTTAATAGCTGTCAATAAACCACCAGAATTGCTCTCAGTTCCAGGGCGATACTTGAATAATCAAGATAGTGTTTTCAGTCGTTTGCGTAATTTGTTACCTGATGCGCACAATTTATTCCCAATACATCGTCTAGATATGGACACATCGGGGATTTTAGTTTTTGCACGGGATTACCAAACCCATCGCCTAGTAAATCAGCAGTTTCATCAACGCCAGGTTCACAAGGTTTATGAAGCTGTACTTGCAGGTCATATATATATAGATGAAGGAGTAATCGAATTACCATTGTGGGGAAATCTTAAAAATCGCCCCTATCAGAAAGTAAATTGGCAGTATGGCAAAAATTGTACTACTCATTTTCGGGTGATCGCTGCAGAAGATAACTATACTCGTATAGAGTTCATCCCAATTACTGGTAGAACCCATCAACTCAGGGTTCATGCTGCTGATCCCCAAGGATTGGGTATGCCCATATTAGGCGATCGCTTGTATGGCAATCTTACATCTACAGATAGATTACACCTTCATGCTAGGGAATTGTGTTTGCAACATCCATATGTAAATAAAAAATTGCATTTACAAACTAATACTCCCTTCTAATTACCCAAATTTCTAATTCGCTTTAATCCATTCTCATACTCAAATCCAACCACTTCGACTGAGTAATCGGCGCACTACTGGATACATAATTAACACCAGTTTCTGCTACACCACGAATAGTTTCTAGAGTTACATTTCCAGAAGCTTCTATTTTTAACCGATTATTATGCTGACGAATTATTTGCACAGCTTCGCCCATCATTTCCAATGGCATATTATCCAACATAATAATGTCAGCACCATTTTCCACAGCTTCTTTTACCTGTGCTAAACTTTCCGTCTCCACTTCTATGGTTAATGGATAAGGTATGCGAGAACGAATCAGAGTGATCGCTTTACCAATTCCACCTACTGCTGCAATATGGTTATCTTTAATCATTACTGCATCATCTAAACCCAGGCGATGATTAATTGCTCCTCCCACTTGGGTTGCATACTTTTCCAGAATTCTTAACCCTGGTGTTGTTTTGCGAGTATCCACAAAATTAGTGGGTAAATCAACAATCTGCTCTACATATTTACTTGTTAATGTCGCAATCCCACTCAAACGCATTACTAAATTTAGAGCGACCCTTTCTCCGATTAACAGCGCATCTAGGGAACCATTTATTTGTGCGATCACTTGTCCCACCTCACATCTTTCTCCCTCCCCTAGCATTGGGACAAAACTTACTCCTTCATCTAATAACCGAAATACCCTAGCTGCTAATGGTAAACCCGCTATTATCCCAGGTGCTTTAGCTACCCATTTAGCTTGTCCGCCCTGATTATCTTCGGTTAGTAAAGCTTGGGTTGTGCGATCGCCTCTACCAATATCTTCCAATAACCAACCTTGTAATAAAGGATCTACTACTAACCAAGGAGGTAAAATCCCAAAAATATCTATCATTGGCTCATCTAAATCTAAAACGCTAAAAAAAATTTTAGCTCCTTAAAGGATTGATATATATAGATTTAGGCGGGGCACCCAAAATTTTTTTCAGATTTTTCTGAAAAAATGGTTGACAAGGCTGGGAAGGTTAGATATATTGATTAAGTGCTCAAGAGAGCGAAGCGAAACGAAGCGACGCACGGGAGAGCAC
>NZ_FYBH01000148.1 GCF_900185595.1 Calothrix rhizosoleniae SC01 | reverse complement strand
AGAAGAATCATCTGGTGACTCCCAGAAAATAAAAATTGTTGGTGGTAGTTCTATTTGTCGTAAAGCCTTATGGCAGTGGATATTTACCCGTGTAGAAGTTAAACGTTGTCGCTTAAAAAATCCCATCGGCGAAGAATTGGGCAAATATTTGGATACACAAAAACGTGAGGGGAAGCCCGTTCAACTAGCGCGATCTCGCACGGCTGCAAAGGCTGTGAGAATGCTTTTTCAAGCACTAGTAGATGAAGTGTCCAAAAATCCACTAGAGTGAAATTGTCAGTAGCAAAACTGCCATTTCTTACCTTGCCTGGGAATTTGTTATGAGCATAAAAACGGTATCTACACAACCATTTACAGACCAAAAACCGGGCACATCCGGATTGCGTAAGCGCGTTAAAGCATTTCAACAAACCAATTATCTAGAAAACTTTGTCCAAGCAATATTTAACAGTTTAGAAGGCTATCAAGGACAAACCTTAGTTGTAGGTGGTGATGGTCGTTACTACAATCGCCAAGCCATCCAAATCATCCTGAAAATGTCCGCTGCAAATGGATTTGGCAGAGTTTTAGTTGGTCAAGGTGGTATTTTATCTACTCCCGCCGCATCCTGTGTAATTCGCAAGAATCAAGCCTTTGGGGGCATTATCCTTTCTGCCAGCCATAACCCTGGTGGCCCTGATAATGATTTCGGGATCAAGTATAATATTGGTAATGGAGGCCCGGCACCGGAGAAGGTAACAGAAGCAATTTATACCTATAGTAAGGAAATTACCAGTTATCAAATTCTGGCTACTGAAGACGTAAATCTTGATAAATTGGGAACATCTCAACTAGGTTCCATGCAGGTAGAAGTAATCGATTCCGTGGCTGACTATGGCGATTTAATGGCATCCCTGTTCGATTTTGACCTAATTCGCAAATTCATTGCTTCTGGCAACTTCCGCATGTGTATAGATTCCATGCACGCTGTTACCGGGCCCTATGCTATTGAGATATTTGAAGAACGGTTAGGCGCACCCATTGGCACTGTACAAAATGGTACACCCTTAGAAGATTTTGGTGGCGGACATCCAGACCCTAATTTAGTATACGCCCATGAACTAGTTGATATTTTATACGGGGAGGGGGCACCAGATTTTGGAGCAGCTTCCGATGGAGATGGCGATCGCAATATGATTTTAGGGCGTAAGTTCTTTGTTACCCCTAGTGATAGCCTTGCTATACTGGCAGCAAATGCCAAGCTAGTTCCTGGTTATAGTTCTGGTTTAGCAGGAGTTGCCCGTTCTATGCCTACTAGTCAAGCAGTTGATAAAGTAGCAGCACAACTGGGGATGGATTGTTATGAAACCCCAACTGGCTGGAAATTTTTTGGTAATCTCTTGGATGCAGGTAAAGCCACCCTGTGTGGTGAAGAAAGTTTTGGTACTGGTTCCAACCATGTCCGGGAAAAAGATGGACTGTGGGCGGTATTATTCTGGTTAAATATCCTGGCTGTAAAGCAACAATCTGTAGAGTCAATTGTCAAGGAACACTGGCAAAGCTATGGACGTAATTACTACTCTCGTCATGACTATGAAGAGGTGGATACTGAGAAAGCCAACACCTTAATGACAAATTTGCGTTCCTTATTGTCTACTCTCAAGGGTAAACAATTTGGTCAGTATCAAGTAGCGTATGCTGATGATTTCGGTTATACCGATCCCATTGATGGTAGTATCAGCCAAAAACAAGGTATTCGTATTGGTTTTAGTGATGGTTCGCGGATTGTATTTCGCCTGTCTGGGACGGGAACCCAAGGTGCGACATTAAGAGTTTACCTGGAAAGCTATGAACCAGATGTGGCAAAACAAAATCTCGATCCCCAACAAGCATTGGCAGATTTAATTACCTTGAGTGATGAAATTGCTCAAATTCGCCAGATGACAGGACGGGAAAAGCCAACTGTGATTACCTAAGCATTTAATTATTGATCTCACCGCCTCCCCATTGGGTCTTAACAGGTGACAACAAGGATAAAATGATGACTAGGGTTAGGGTTGAGGAGTCAGGGGTTAGGGAGAAATAAGCTCTAATTGCCCTTTGAATGTTAGATCACATCTGACATAAATAATATCTTAATTCAACCAGATGACGAGGCGACACGGGGATACGGGGACGCGGAGCGGGATGTGTCCCAAGCCCAGTGTCCTGAGCGATAAGCCCCAAGGGTCTGAGTCCTCCATCAAAATCTGCGATTTGATGGCTCTCGATTGGTAGGCGGTTCAAGCCCCACCACATCGGTGTCTCCGCGTCTCCTCGTCTCTTCTTGACAGGTCTAACTACTTGGAGGTTATTCACAGGTTGCAATATGAAAAGATGGGATTTCCTCATCACCTAACACTCAACCCCCAAACCCTGTCTGTATTTCAAGCTTATTGCCACCCCCTGAGCTATTGGGTAGATGTGAGGCTTGTTTCTACCCTCTCCATAGGCTTTAATTATGAATTTTGCTCTAAGTATTGATTAATATCGTCAATCACCCGCGTCAATTCGGCTTCTGTAGTTAGGCGAATATGAGAATCGCGGACTGTGATTAATACTTTAGCAGCAAAGGGTGTAGGCCAAATATTGGGGTTGCAAAAAATTTCTAAAAAAACCTCCCCTGTATGTTGGTACTCCATACTTTTTTGAGGATTAACTTTACTTTTTCCTGGAGCTGGATGAGTGGCAATAGCCTTTAAACCTTGCATTAATGAATTGATTTCTGCTTTTAATTCCTGAGCCGCTGCTGGGGAAAAACTAAATGAAACGGAACCTTCTACCAAGTTTAGGGTGAGATGAGTCGAGGACATGGGTGATTTATCAGAAATATATTGCTACAAGTACTATTTTCCTTGGTAGGTGCATAATATCCAAGGCTATACTATTTTAGATTTTGAGGATAGTGTGGTCTTGGGGATCCAGCGTTGTAGACGGTAAGTCACTACGGTGGACGGTAAGCTTACGTTATTCAGCAAGCCCTACATAAGCTTTTCTTTTTTTCCATCTGTCGCAATTGTTTTTCAAATTGGTGTAATACCATTAAAAAAAGAATGGGATAGATGAGTAGGGACACGGCATTAGAGTGATAATTTGATACACTAAAGGATTATGGATGCCGTGCCCTTACGAAAAATGTATTTATCGCAAAAATTATTTGAATTGGTGTAAGTTTTATCCAGGAAAAATATAAGTAATTTTAATAGCCTTAGTATTAATGCAAAAAAATATAATGTAAAGAATAGGTTAAAAGTCAATTTGTACAGATATTATAGCTCAAGCTATTTATAAATAGTCTCAATAAAATTGAATTTCTTATTTATATTACAGCCAAATAACATCTTTAGTAGGTAATAGTTATACAACTTTGGTTAGTATTACTTGGTGCATTAAGTTCTACAGTATAAATCTAAGAACTTAGTCCGAAATATAACCAATGATTGCCGACAACCGCACCACTGTCAGAAAAGTTTTAATAATTACTCTGCTGCTGAATATATTTGTCATGGTATTAAAGGCAGTAATTGGTTGGTGGACTGGTTCTTTAAGCTTATTAGCAGATGCTTTACATAGTGTCACCGATAGTGCTAACAACATTTTAGGATTAATTGCTAGTCGATTTTCTTCACCAAACCCTGATCGCGAGCATCCCTACGGACACCTGAAATTTGAAGCGGTAGGAGCTTTAGGAATTGCTGCTTTTTTAGGTATAGCTTGCTTTGAAATTTTACAAGGAGTTGTGGGGCGAATTATTCAAGGTGGTAGTTCTGTTCAAGTTTCTGCATCAGAATTGTGGCTACTATTAATTGTTCTAGGTATAAATATTTTTGTGGCGTTTTACGAGCGTCATGTCGGTCACCGGGTTGGTAGCCCAATTTTGATTGCTGATGCCAAACATACCATGAGTGATGTGTGGGTAACAATCACTGTAATTGTTGGATTGATAGGGGTTTGGATGGGCTATCAGTGGTTAGATATCGTGTTAGCTTTCCCTGTTGCTCTATTGGTATTCTCGAGTGGTTGGTCAGTTTTAAAAGATAATTTACCTTGGCTCGTAGATGAAATGGCGATCGCACCGGAAGTAATTCATGGTATTGTTCTTTCTGTAGTAGGGACAATAGATTGTCATGATATTGCTTCCCGTGGTGTGGTAGGTCGTCAAGTTTTTATTGAAATGCATCTGATTGTAGATGCTCATGATGTGGAAACTGCTCACCGCATTACTGAGGAAGTGGAAATGATTTTAGAAGAACGCTTCAGTCCTGCCAGAATTTTAATTCATGTGGAGCCACCCGCCTATCAATCCCAGCAAATTACCTTTGAATCGGAAGTAGGGTAGCAAGGAAACGGTGTAGCCAGCTTTACGGGAAGAGGGGTTAGGGGATAGAGTTTGGGGTGTAGGGAAAAAAAGAAAGTCTTGTTAAACCCTACACCCCAGACTCTTTCAAGAGTAGGGTTTTCATAATTTCAGAAATAATTGAAAAAATTATCAATCGTCTAAAGTGGTTAGGTCATTTCAGCGTTTAAGCATCGGTTGAAACGGAGAAAAAATTACCAAATACAAAATCCCTAGCAATAAAAGAGACTCCACACCCTTTGACTTTTTCACATCCCGACCAAACCTATGAATAGTAAATTTATTACTTATTCCTTACACATAGCCCTATAAATATGCCAGCAATATTAAAACCCGATCCAGTCCGTCTAGAAATATTTAAGAATCTCTATCAATTCATCGCGGAACAAATGGGAATTGTGTTGCAAAATACCGCAGCATCAGTAAATATAAAAGAACGTCTAGATTTTTCCTGTGCAATTTTTGATAGTTTCGGATCATTAGTTGCCAATGCTCCTCATATTCCCGTACATTTAGGCTCAATGAGTGAAAGTGTCCGCAGTTTAATTCATGATCAAGGCGACAGTATTAAACCAGGCAACGTCTATTTATCTAATAATCCTTATAATGGCGGTACACATCTCCCCGATGTCACAGCTATTACCCCCGTATTCCTAACGATAAATAACCATGATGGGAAACCGATGGAAAACATCACCCCGTCCTCTGGATTAGAGAAAGGGGAAGAAGAATCTCCAGCACCCATCTTCTACGTTGCTTCTCGCGGTCATCAAGCTGATATTGGTGGTATTACTCCTGGTTCTATGCCTCCCTACAGTCAAACAGTAGAAGAAGAAGGTATTTTGTTTGATAATTTTCTTTTAGTAGAACAGGGTAATTTCCGGGAAAATATAGTCAGGGAATTACTTGTAAATCATACCTATCCAGCCCGTAATCCCGAACAAAATATAGCTGATTTTAAAGCCCAAATTGCTGCCAATGAAAGAGGGGTACAAGAATTAGTAAAAATGGTTGCTCAATATGGACTAGATATAGTTCAAGCTTATATGAACTTTGTCCAAGATAATGCCGAAGAATTGGTCAGAAAAGCTATTGATGTTCTCAAGGATGGCTCATTTATTTATGAAATGGATACTGGGGCTAAAGTTCAAGTTAAAGTAACAATTAATCGCGCAAATCGTAGCGCAAAAATAGATTTTACTGGCACATCTCCCCAATTAAATAATAACTTTAATGCCCCTAAAGCAGTTACTCAAGCAGCAGTTTTATATGTATTCCGCACTTTAGTTGATGATAGTATCCCCCTAAATGCTGGATGCTTAAAACCATTAGAAATTATTATTCCCCCAGGTTGTATGTTAAATCCAACTTACCCTACAGCAGTTGTTGCCGGTAATGTGGAAACTTCCCAAACAATTGTCGATGCTTTATATGGTGCCTTGGGTTTAATGGCTGCTTCCCAGGGAACAATGAATAACTTTACTTTTGGTAATCACCACTATCAATATTATGAAACTATCTGCGGTGGTTCCGGCGCAGGAGTTGAGTTTGATGGTACTGATGCGGTACATACCCACATGACTAATTCCCTGTTGACAGATCCCGAAGTTTTAGAAACTCGTTACCCCGTAATCTTAGAAAGTTTTAGTTTGCGTCCCCATAGTGGTGGTAAAGGGCAATATACAGGTGGTGATGGGGTGATTCGTCGCCTGCGATTTTTAGAACCGATGACAGCTAATATACTTTCCAGCCATCGGTTGATTCCTCCCTTTGGTTTACATGGTGGAGAACCGGGAAACGTTGGGCGCAACTGGGTAGAACGTCAAGATGGAACTCGTGAGAATTTAGATGGTACAGCCACAGTAGAGATGGAAGTTGGGGATATTTTTGTGATAGAAACTCCTGGTGGTGGGGGATTGGGAAGTGATGGATTTACAAGTAATAAGTGAGCCATTGCGGTGGACGGTAAGCCATTGCAGTGGAAGGGTTTACCGGCATAAAGCAACTGGCGCAACCCGTAGGGGTTCCCCGGCATAAAGCAAATGGTAAACTCCAAAGGAGTAATAAGTTTAACCTCTGTCCTCAGGTGTACACCGTAGCCTTCTTCCACATGGGCACTTATTGAGAGGATAATGGGTCTTGAATTTGTGTACAATCAACTAAGCCTTTGTATGTTAGTGGTTGTGTCCCACCTCAATCAGAGTGAGATTCACTGCATAAATCCCAATTGCCATCGTCCTTATCCCCAACCGTGGGGAAATCGGTTTTGTAGTAGCTGTGGCTCACCATTGCAACTTGTAGACCGCTATATTCCATTAAGGCAATTGGGAACTGGTGGTTTTGCCCAAATTTATACTGTGTGGGATTCCCATACACAAACAGAGAAGGTACTCAAAGTTTTATTGCAAAATTCCGCTAAAGCACTGGATTTATTTGTACAAGAAGCAAAGGTTTTAGCCAATCTTAACCATCCCGGAGTACCGCATGTTGATACGGATGGGTATTTTCAGGTACATTTATCTGACCCCTCAGGACAGATAAACTTACCTTGCTTGGTGATGGAAAAAATTAATGGTTTGACCTTAGAGGAAATTCAAAAGCAGTATCCTCACGGTTGTCCCCAAGAAATGGTGTTAAATTGGTTGCTGCAAGCAGTAGATATTCTGCAACACTTACACCAACGTCATATCATTCACCGTGATATTAAGCCATCTAATTTGATGTTGCGTAATTCTTCCTCATCTGGATTGGGTGGGGAGTTAGTACTGATTGATTTTGGTGGGGTCAAACAATTTCGAGAATTAATACTCAAGCGACAAAATAGCTCTACCCGCCTATTTTCCTCTGGCTATAGTCCACCGGAACAAATTGATGGCGCTCATGTGGGAGTTCAAGCGGATTTTTATGCCCTAGGAAGGACAATGATTGTATTGCTGACTGGTAAACAACCTTCTGAACTAGAAAATCCCTTCAATGGAGAATTTAATTGGCTCCCAGAAATACAAAAAACAGGTAACGATAATATCAATCATAAATTGATAAATTTACTGAATGACATGGTGCAGCAGGATGTAAAATTGCGTCCTGCAAATGCTGGTGTGCTCCATAGACGTTTAAGCAAGATAGTTAAACAAGTCCCAGTTAACAAAGGATTAACCGCAATCAAACCAGATTTACAAACAGCGATCGCTAACCTGATTCAGGCGATCGCCAAAGTTAGTTTTAATCTGGGAAAAACATGTCTGCAAATAATTAAAGCATTTTTTTATACTATTTGGGCAATAATTCTCACCACTATAGGTGCTGGGACTGGTATATTTTCTGGTTTTATAGTATCGGAAAGGACTTTGTGGAGTCAACAAATTACGGATTTCGTGCATCAAACAATACCGTCATTAGCAACTGGGACTCAAACCTTCCTTGGTTCAGAAATGATTTTGTTCATGAGTGCTGGTTTGGGAACTGCATGGGGATTAACAACTGCGGGGGTCTTTGGTCAGCGAAGGCGCTATTTAGTCGCATCCCTAATGGGGATTACTGGCTATGGCTTGGGATACTTTGTGGGGCAATTGATGCAAATAGAATATGGTGAAGCAGGGATATTAGGAGGAATTTTAGTGGCAATTTCTCTGCTGACACTGGGTTTAGGGCTGCCTAGCCACTACATAGTTCATGCCATCATTGCGGCCTATGGAACCGCGATCACATTATCATTAGGCATTAGCTTAAATCTCCCCGTAGTACCACTGCAATGGGGTAATTTATGGGGAGATTTTATCTTTTTTGGTCTAGTTGGAATATCTATAAGCTTCTGGTTAGCCGTCAGCTACTATCTCATAGTACCAATATTACGCCTTATAGGTTGGCGGTAAGAGGCTCAGTGAGAAGATTACATAAGTAATTATACTTGCACCTCCTGGAAAATATTGACAAATAATAGTCCCCCCTAGCTACTCTGGTGATTGAGCTAGGGGGGACTCCATAAATCGTTGACTATAGAGGGTTCCGTATAAGCCTTGATATCCTTATTCTATGAAGCGGATGAGATTTCTACCACCATGAAAATAACTATTTACCATAGTTTTATGGTTGCTTTATTAGTACTTTATACGGAGATGTTGCTCACGGAATCGTATATTTTAAGTATATCAATATATACTTGTGTTAATTATCATATATGAAATTATCCCTAAAAAATATGCAGTTGAAAATTTTTGCTTCTATTACCCTATTAACTTTTCTGGGAATAGCACCCCAAGCTTGGGCAGTTAATCAAGGAGATTTAGAAAAGTTAAAGGAAACTAAAGACTGCCCTCGCTGCGACTTGAGCGGCGCTAATCTGAGTGAGATGAATCTATCTGGGGCTAATTTACGGAATGCAAATTTAAAATCAGCAATTTTATCCAAGGCTAATTTAGAAAATGCCGACCTGACCGGAACTAATCTAGAATCTGCCAAGCTAGATGGAGCAAACCTCAAAGGAGTTTCGTTTACTGGTGCCAATCTCAAAGGAGCATCCCTAGAAAATAGTGATTTGTCTTTGGCTGGTTTTATGGGTGCCAATTTAGAAGCAGCTAATCTCAAAGAAGCAACTGTAATGTTTACCAATTTTCGGGGAGCAAACTTCCGGCTGACAATTATGCCTAGTGGTTCTGATACTTCTGATAAACCATATGGATGGTCATTACAGCGTCAAATCCCCAAACAGTGTGATAAATTCAAGCCCGAAGATCTTCGCGGTACTACTTGTTACACAAATCAGTTTGACGCTGTTCCTGAATGATGAGGGGATTACTGAATTATGTTAATTGGCAAATCTAGAAATTTCAGTCTTGGTTGCTTGGAAGAAAGGCTTTTTCTCTAAACCAAAAGTCTTAGTAAATAGGGTATTGAGAAATGTTTGAATTTTTTGGTCATACACTTGTACCAACCGATTGTAACGCATCCTTTCCACGGCAATGCAGTTTTCAGTCCCAGTCAGCTCGTACTGGAGATTGATAAACACTTGAGATGATTGCAGTTTAGGATTGATAGCAGCATAATCCCGGAAACGTCCAATTGTCTGATTAACTTGTAAGATTGCAGCAGCTTTTTCTGTGAGTGTTCTCGCTTGCAAATAAGTTTGACCAGAAGAAGTAGGGGAAAAGGTGCAGTCTTGCTGGGGGGAATACCGTTTTCCCTTGCTGTGGAGCTTTGCGAAACAAGGTTTCAAACCCTCCGAAGTTGCTCTTGGAGGGAAATCCACAAGACCGCACTTCTCTGCAAATTTATTCGTGGAAGTTCTCCTTTTCTCCTTTTCTCCTCCCCAAGCCCTCCGCAGTTGCTCTAATTGGGGAGACCTCAAAACCACACTGCTCTCTATATTTTCTATATTTATATATGGGGTTCTTTTATGGGTAGGGATTTTGTATTTGGTAATTTTTTCTTCGTTTCAGCCGATGCTTAAATGCTGAAAGTTTCCGTTAAATTACCACCATCAAACGACTCAGAGGATGTTTGCTTTTAAGTGTGTAACACCAATGATTTGTTACCTGTTTAGCTCTTGATTCTGTTTTTTTATACCTTTTATTTTAGGAGTCAGTTTTTACTAAGCAATATCAGGAAATATTTCTCCACACTCTCCTATATATATTTTCTTACGCACTTGAGGATTAGCACGACAAAATATACAAAAAGTCAAAGTAAGTAACTATTGAAAAGTAAAGATTGATTGCAAAAATAGCACATTTAGAAATAGGAGTGATAACTTAGTAAGTGAAGCTAATAAGCTTCCCTGGCAGATTCAACAGCCTTGATGTTCAACATAGTGAAAGAGGTAAAAAAGCTGTTTCATTGTCTGTCTCGTCAACAAACGGCAACACCCACATCGAACGCTGATATTTCCTCATCTTAATGGTAAGAAGAGGGCTATGTAACTGAGCATGTACTTCATGGCGAGTGTGAAGTAATTTGAGTTCAGTTCACCCCTATGTAGTCTGAAGAAAGAGAGGAAAATCCCGAGCTAGTAGAGTGTTGGGTGTTGTTGTTTTTGAGATGTAGTTCAAACACATTATTATCCAAGCAACATCTTTAATCTGTAATATCTTCAATTTAACAGTAAACTTATTACTTATTACTTACACAAAAAAATAGCCCCCTAACATAAGGAGGCAGAATAATAAAAGCTATTTCACGTTTTAGCTAGCAATATATTCTTTGAAATTAGCGCGACGACGACGCATATGAGCAAGAGCTTGATGCTCTAACTGACGCACGCGCTCACGACTGAGATTTAATCGTTCACCAACCTTCGCCAAAGACATCTCATGACCATCATTTAACCCAAAGCGTAAGGCTAAAACCTCTCGCTGTTGAGGTGTCAATTCCGCCATCATCGTATTTAAATCTTGGCGCAAGAATTCCTGAATCGTGTAATGTTCTGGAGATGGACCATCATCTTCCAACATTTCTTGCAATTCAGTATCTTGGTTATCACCAACTCGTACATCTAAAGATACTGGCTGACGTGCCATATTTAGATACTCTCGAATCTGAGCTGGCTCTAATTCCAATTCTCTAGCAATCTCAGTTGGAGAAGGAGAACGACCTAGCTTTTGAGCTAACTCTCGCTGTACCTTTTTGATTTTATTCAGTTTTTCGGTAATATGGATTGGTAAGCGAATAGTACGTCCTTGCTGGGCAATTGCTCGCGTAATCGCTTGGCGAATCCACCAGTAAGCATAGGTGGAAAATTTATAGCCCCGGATTGGATCGAATTTCTCTACACCCCGCTCTAATCCTAAAGTTCCCTCCTGGATTAGATCAAGAAACTCCATATTACGCTTTTGGTATTTCTTGGCAATAGCAACCACTAAGCGTAAATTCGCTTCTATCATCTTTTGCTTTGCCCGTTTGCCTTGGTTGACAGTTTGTTTGACTTCTGTCTCGCACAAGTTTACATTTTCAGCCCATTCTTGTAAGCTGGGTTCACGCTGCAATTCCTTTGCCAGAGCCTCCTTGGCATCCAGCAAAGTCATCATTTGTTGTACCTGCTTCCCAAAGACAATTTCTTCTTCGCGGGTTAGCAGGGGTACACGACCAATCTCCCGCAGATAGGTTCGCACCATATCAGCCGTGAATTTGGTGTTTAGGTTTTCGGTTTGGGTTTTAACAGTAGGCATTGGTGCGTTGTCCTCTACTCCGTAAACATGATGAATCTTTCAACTAGAACGGATTGGGATAAGGTAGTATAAATCTTGCGTAAAATTTAAAACCCCCAAAGATACTCTCTTTCCATAGAACTTGTTAAGACTGTGAATCCTGGAGTTCAGTTCCCCCCACATCCCTAAATACTAGTAATTATTGAGTTCTCCGCTGGTTCTTGATAATTCTTCTTGTTCTCACTCCCTAGCGGTGATGACTCAATGTGAAGTCAGTATGAGTTCCACTTATTTCATATTACGACAAATTCAGGTGATAGTAAAGTGTTTTAGATAAAACTTTCAATTATAGTACATAATGGTTTCTCTTAAAAAAAATATGAACTTGTTGTCAGTAGCCCTTATATATATGTTGACGTTAAACCCTTGCTTAAGGTTGCTGAAAACTAGGGTAATAACCGAACTGACTCGTTGTAATATGTGGGGATGTTACGAATGATTACATTTGCGGAATCAAGGATAGATGACTTGTAGTTAATGTATTTTGTTTGTAGCGAAAGAGGGATATGATATTTTTTCCGGTGTTTAATCTACTATCTTTTTTAGATTCCAGCAAGTGTATCTACGAGCAGAGGATATTATGGGCTTTGAAAGATGAAAACAGATACAATTTTCTATACTCTGCCACAAAATCTTCCCAGTGTTCTATTTAAACTATTAGAACAACCTGCAACCCTAGCATCATGTTATGAGTTTTCTTCTGTGGAAGTCAAAGAACTCGCACGATGCATTGATGGAGTCTTTTTACCAAAATCTGACTTTCCTGGGGAGCCAATTTATTTTGTTGAGGTACAGTTTCAGACAGATGAGGATTTGTACTGGAGACTAATAACATCAGGCTGCTAATAAGCAAAATAGTGAAAAATAGGACTTTGTTGATTAAGGGGATGATTTTTATCTCACGCATTGACGCAGAGCTGCTTTCTGCAGGATAGGCGCAAAGGAGCAATATTTTTTTGGGCGAAAAATCTAAATTCATCCGGTATTTATGCAACACCAAAAATAGAAATCACTAGCTATATTTGGTAGGAGTTGGAAGTAATTTTTGATTTAAGTGAGTGGAAACAAACCCGTTTTTATCAAGAAGTTAGGGAAGAAACTAGACAGGAACTCAAAGAAGAGGTTAAGAAAGATATTAA
>NZ_FYBH01000105.1 GCF_900185595.1 Calothrix rhizosoleniae SC01 | reverse complement strand
TACTTATCTGACGAATTTGCGTTAGTATTCTCTGGCGTTCTGCTTCGGTAAAATCTTTTTCCTGTAAGTTGTTTTGAACCCGTCCAAGAAAATCCCTTAATTCTTGAAGGCGCGTGTCCTTCATTCCATAGTTAAAAGCTGTTTCATTCCTTGTTGGTAGTCTTTCAAAGCGATTTAGCAGAGCATTAATATTAGCAGCTACATTAGCTAGTACCGTTGCGACATTATCCTGGGGACATTCTTGCTCATTCTCACACACCTGAGCGTTAATAGCTTCGTTGCGTAATTGATTAAAAGGAAGACTATCAATATCTACAAGATTAGCCCGATGTTCATTCAGATTTAATAAAAGTGGGTCAAAGCGACGTACAGGTTTCTTCGCAATTACCTCAATTCGATTTTTAGTAGAAGTTTTTTCCACATTAAATTCAACCCTAGTTTGAGGTTTTTCCCAAGTCATTACTGGTGGAATGCGAATCCCAGATCCTTTCACTTCTACTGAGGTAAAACCATCAGGATCTTCGACAACTACTCTATATAAACCTCCTTCATTGTAAATTGTAGGAATAGGATCGCTGCCATCAAAATAAAACTGAATTGGTTGATGGATTAAATCACCAGAGTGTGAATCAATAACAATATTTCCCTGCTGTAACCCATCTGCTATATCAACTTCATACTGCGGAAGAAATACTAAAGCTCGAAGAATAAAGTCATATTGTGCTGGTATAGTTTTCCCGTTAAGAACCAGGTAAGCATCATTAATATTAGCTACATTTCGGTAGGGCTGAACTATGGGTAAAATGCCATTGGTATGAGTGACATATTCTTTTCCTGAAGAAGCTAGATTATGTGGAGGAAGTTCTTGGGCTATAACACTGGCAGTACCGATAAAAGTTCCAGAAATTAAGCCCAGAGTAATCAAAGATTTAAGGTAACGATAGACTTGATTCATGATATTCAGGCAATTAGTCCTACCTATTGCTGTGACTAATCGAAGAAAGTCCAAAATTCATTCAAAACAACTCTTGATTTTTTCATTTTTAGTAGTAAGGTTTATACTTACCCCACTGATCTAGCTCTTGTACTTGTTCTGTAATTTCAGACTCAAAATTAGTAATGGTTTTAGCAATCGCTTCTGCTTTATCAGTAGGCACTTTAATTTTGAGCAAATATTCCTCAATCACGTCAGGCAGAAATTCTATCTCTGTATTGGAAGAACGTGCCAGATTTGCAAACTTCCAGATAACTCTTTTATGGTCGCCATCTTGAAGTGCTTCGATTGCGTCCCTCAAGTTATCCACTTTTTCTTTTGTCCAGACAACTTTTCCTACCACAAGTCCAGTTGTGAAAGTGAATGATAAAACAGTCCCTAGACCGTAGTGAGAGATAGCAACTTTTGCAGCTAACGCAGTTGCCTTAGCTAAAGCAGCTTTAGTAGCAAGAAACTTACCGGTAGTAATGAGTCCTTTAACTACCAAGCTTTCGATAATGACAAAAATCATCAGAAAAACCTTAGTTTTTGTGTGTTTGCTGTAAGTTTTCAAAATCTATGCTCTCAATCTTTTGCTTCAGACGCACTGACGCAAATCGATATACCAAAAATTCAACTGAGAAAGAGATTGCTATAGAGAACAAGATTTGGGTGCTGATAGGAAGTGAACGGAACAGAAAAAACAAAATTGAGATTTCAATTCCTATTCTCAAGAAAAATGTCAGACTTTGCCATAGTTTTTGCATCGTTAATACCAAGTTTGAATTCTACTTTCTAATAGTTGCCAGCCAAATTAACTGACGCATTTGTCAAAATTCAAAATCTTCTCTGACACTCACATCACCCAAACCAACCTCAACACTGAAGCGTTTTCCCGGTTCTCCCCTAAAAGAATTCAGTTGAATATAATTATCCTGATCTCTCGATTCAACTTCCTGAAGGCTTTTCCCAGCCTTAGATAACAACTTAAGTTGCAAATTAGATGGCAAATATTTTTCTTCACCTGTGGGATGTAACTGAACTTGAACCCGCACTTTTTCCTCAGCTTCAGCATCCTTTGTAACCGTCAATAGCAGTGCCAAGGAGCGATTTCCCAATTGCATTCCTAGATTTATGAGTTTGCCTGCTTTTATTTCTAAGGGACCCCTAAGACCCATCCCTAACTCGGCTTCTGGACTAAGCATCAAGTCTATGGTTTGCCACCCTTCTTGAAATACTCCCTGTAACCATTGGCTTAATTTGACTCTAGTTTCTGTTAAATGCGTTAGTAAATCTTCTTTGTTTTTTTCAGCTACACCTTTAGAAGCAAAAGAAGAAATAATTGCACTGGGTTCTAGGTAATGGGTATAGAACAGAAGATGATTGGGTTCTGCATCAAATTCTGACAGAGGTACTGCATAACAACCGTCTGCTGAAGGGTGGCAATTACTCCTCTGGAGATAATTAGCAAGTTCATCGTAACGCAGAAAGCCTCGAACAATGACATATTGCTGCTCTTCTGAGACCTCAAGTATTACATAGAAATGAGCTACTCTTTCCGGTGAATCAATTGCATCTTGAGACACGCGGACAACTTCATCCAGAAGATGCTCAGTAACCAGCAAATAGATATTGAATCCATCAACCCCCAGATGATAACCATCTCCAATAGAATTGAAATTCCGAACAACTGTGGATTCAGGCTTTCTCTTCCTTAGCCATTTTTCAAAACCAATTAACGCCAGTGCATTCAGATAGCTTTGCCACTGTTGTGCCTCATCCTTCCCTGCTTGGCTAATTTTCTTCGCTTGCTCAACCTGTTCCGGCTCAAGCCAAATCGATTCTGGCTGCAAATATCTTAAATCTGTTAAACCAATTTGGGTATTCATAATCACTTTATTCTTTGTCTAAATCTACATATTGTTGACAGTACAGAAGCAGTTGCTGGGCATATAAACTATTCATCGAACGTTTTCGTCCTGTTCTAATTTCTGCTGTTGCCTTTTGAAAAACTTGTTCATCCGCAAAAGCTTCTATTTGTTCAGCTAAAGTTCTGAGATAATTGGGGGGAGGAGGATTCTCAGTTACTTGCATAGATTGAACCTTATTTAACGTCTTGTCGAGGAGTTGTTGTACCATTAGAGTACGAACACCTCTTAGTAACCCCCCTGGATTCAAGAGCCTCTGTGCTTGGTCGTGACTAGTCATCCCAAACCTAGAAGCAATATCTCTTAAAGATCGTCCCTCAGTATAATAAAGTTGCAGACCAGGAATAAATCTTTCAACTAGAGGACTATACCTTCTACTATTGGCTAATTCTCTGAGACGGTTTTGAATTTCCTGTTCCATTGCCTCAGTTAAAGTCAACCTCAACTGCTCATGCAAAAACTCAAGAAACTCCTGCTCTTCTATATCCGATAGTTCTAAAGAAGATTGGGGTAAATCCGTTCTGATAGTGTAATTTTCCGTCTCAGGGTCATATTTTTCTAAAGGTTCTATATTACTCCAAACGTCATACTGCCTCAGTTGTTTTGCTACCTGTTTGAGTTCTCCCATTAACTGATCCGAGGTATTGATGACAACCTCCCGTTCTTGCAAAAGAGCCAGCATTTCTTGCAATTGTGCTTCATTGGGGTCTGGACATTTTCTTCTTTGCCCCTCCTGGCATCTATCTCGTCGATAAACAGCATGAAAAACTTTTACTAGATAGCGATCGCGCACTGATAAACATTCCAGTTGTCTATGTCTAGCTCGATTTAAAATTGCCCAGTCGCTTAGATGCTGAAGACCAAACTCTGACAAAAATTTTTTCAAGTCTTGATTCTGCCTAGTTTTTAATTCAGCCCAGTTATCTAGGCTCATGCTAGACTCAGAAGGGTGATAAGTTCGCAAAATCTCAACGGTAAACAAGGAGTAATCAGATTCTTTAGTTTGCCCATCTTCATTAAGAATGAGTTTAGTTTTACACTCTCGATCCAAAATAACTAGCTTTTTTCCATCGTCATCAAGAACAAAACGTAATAAATCCTGATAAGTAAAAGATTTTTTTATACCAAACGACCCATCAAGTTTTTTACAGGCTTTAAGGATAGCATGAGAAACATAACATCTTAAACAAAGTCCTGCTTGCGCACGTTCACTATCTGAAACAGTTAAACTAGAAGGATGAAATTTAGAATGTAAAGCCATCTGAATCCTTTTTTGATTCAGAGGAGTTACAGAATTAAATAATAATTCAGCCAGAAAATTTTGAAAGAATTCCTGTGCTTCTGGAACCAAAGAGCATTTGTATTGTTTCCCTTCACTACAAAGACTTATGCAACAAAGAGTCCAGTATCTAGACGAGCAATTCATGCTAATTAGATCGGAATATTGCGTTACATTAATAAATAAATGTTAATAGAATGAGCTGACGCAGTCCTTGAGTTTCTTTAGGTTTGGGCTTATGCTTTTCAAGCACTGTCCTGATATACGTTTGAGATTACCCCTCTTCTGTCACTTTCCGGTTTTTCGTATTCTTAATAATTTCTGAGCACAAGGTATACCAAGCAATACAGTATTTACTCATTTAATTTTGGTAGATTCCATGTTCTCAGGAATTTATATTAATAAAAAAGTCTGCTATCGCCTACTGTATAATAACCCTAGAATTCAGAAATGATAAAAATTTTCGGAGAATGACAGAAGAAGGGTATTTACCTAATTATTCTCATCATAATAAAAAAGAGGGTTAATCACGCAAGACGTAACCGACTCCACGCACGGTTTGAATCAGCCGCTTTTCGTTATTTGCTTCTAGTTTTAAGCGCAGATAGCGAATATAAACTTCAATAATATTGGAATCTCCCATAAAATCATAACCCCAAACAGTTTCCAAAATGCGATCGCGGGTAATAACCTGACGGGGATTAGTGAGTAAATATTCCAGTAAATCAAATTCTTTAGCTGTTAATTCTATGGCGCGATCGCCCCTATAAACTTCCCTAGTAGCCCGGTTTAATTGCAAATCGTCAAATACTAGTATATCTGCATCTGTTTCTTGGGTACGACGCAAATTAGCACGGACTCTTGCTAACAACTCCTCCACGCTGAAGGGCTTAACTACATAGTCATCTGCACCTGCATCTAATCCAGCCACGCGATCGCCAACTTCATCTTTTGCTGTTAGTAAAATAATTGGCACTTGCACCCCGGTACTACGCAGACGGCGACAAATCTCTACACCAGACATCCCCGGTAACATCCAATCTAGGATTAATAAGTCGGGATGGGATTCTCTTGCTGTTGTCAGCCCTGTTAACCCATCATTAGCTATAGTCACTTGGTAGCCTTCGCAAGTCAATTCCAACTCTATAAATCGAGCTAACTTAACTTCATCTTCTACCAGTAAAATTTGTACGGTCATTTCGGTTATCAGTTATCATTTATCAGTTATCAGTTACCCCATCGATAAATCGAGGGGCTTGAAACTCAGAAAAAATTTTTGACTCTCCACGGATAAATCCGGGGGCTTGTATCCAGTCTATTTTTTGGTCATTTGATTTATCAGTTATTAATTATCTGTTTTACCGCAGTCTGATTTCAGGACATGAATAAAAATCACTATTTCTTATTAACTCTGTTTGAACTATAGGGATTATGGTTAAAGATTAGGAAAGAGTTATTTTCACATTTTGAGTCTGGTTCCGTTTATATTGGTATAAATATTTTCCTGGTTATTTATTTTAGTGACTAAATTATACAATACATATGGGCTAATATAGCACTACCCATATACGTTAAGACATTGTTGAAGGCTGAAACCTATAAGCAGTAAACTTATTACTTATTACTTATTATTTATTACTTATTATTTGCGCGTAGTGCTATAAATGCTGATAAGAATTGTTGCATTTTCCCCCTAATAACGGGAAGCCGTGAATTAAACTCATGAGTAATAGTACATACTAAATATAGTAAATACTGATAGTACCAGATGACACAAACAGATTCCCCATCTTTCTCCTCCAGTGATTCACAAAGAGGAAGACGCGCTCTGACAATTTTATCTAACCTTAGTTATCGTACAGATAAATTTAACTATTATCTACGAGAAATAACTTTCAGTATTAGTGAATTATTGCAATTGGATTGGTCTGTAGTTACCTTATATGATCAGGGTTACAAAATCCTAGCTAGTAATATTGAACTAGGAGATGCAGGCAACAAGATTTACTCTCTTCATGGTAGCTTAACTGGTACTGTCGTGGAAACAGGGAAAGTTCTAGCAATCACAGATGCTACAAGCTGTAGTCAATATGGTAGTCCACCCCCAGGTTATCAAGCCTACTTGGGAATTCCTTTATGTACTCCTCAAGGTAAAATAGTGGGAACAATTTGTTGCTTTCACAAACAACCCCGTCTATTTACTTCAGATGAGATTGAAATTGCCGAGTTATTTGCCGAACGGGTAGCAACAGCAATTGATAACTATCAGCTTTATCAACAACAGTTGCAATTTAATCATATCCTGGAAATTGAAGTACAGAAAAGAACAAAAGAATTACAAACTGCTCAAGCTAAACTTGTAGAGAAAGAACGTTTAGCAGCAATTGGTGAATTTTCTGCTTGTATTGTACATGAAATTCGTAACCCCTTAACTACAATTAAAATGGGGTTAAATTCGTTTAAAAAACTGGATTTATCAGCAGTATGGAAAGAAAGATTATCTTTGGCATTCTCAGAATCGGAACGTTTAGAAAGATTGCTAACAGAAATCTTACTTTATGCCAAGCCTCAGACACTAAAGCTAGAAGAGATTAATCTGAATAATTGGATTTCCCAGATATTGCCACCTCTAAGAGAAATGCCAGAAGCTACAGATAAATTCATCGAATTTTCTCTAGGGATGAATGCTGTTATAGTCCAAGTAGATAAAGATAAATTACAGCAAATATTAATTAATATAGTACGCAATGGATTGGAAGCAACATCTGTAGGAAATACTGTGCAATTATTAGTTAGCAATTTAGCGAGAAAAAATCAAATATGTATTCACGTTCATAATAGTGGAGAACCCATTCCTCCAGAGGTTTTACCTCAGCTAACTCAGCCTTTTTTCTCAACAAAAACCTCTGGAACTGGATTGGGACTAGCAATCTGTAAAAGGATTGTGGAGCTTCATGGTGGCGAATTAGAGATTCAATCAAATTCGAGTGAAGGTACTACAGTCACAGTCAAACTCCCCTTGTGTAATCAACAGTAAACCGTAATATCTTCTCCACATTCATCTGCTAAATAGCAGAGAGCCTTAAAGCGCAGAGTGACAACTTCTTCGTACAACGGGTTTAACTTACACATGGGAGGGATGTGAAATAATGTGCGTCCAAATATAACGATATCTTTTTCAAATGGACATTGAGCGGGAATCAGTTTACACAAGGTATGAGCTAATTTAGTATTATGAATTTCGAGGGAATTTAACCATTGACGGATAGGAGATAGAAAATCTCTGTGGTGTTGAATTTGGGAAAAGCTAGTCATAGTTCTTACCTGGGAATATATAAGTGGTAAATTTAATTAAGGCTTAGATAGTGAGTAGGTAAGCCTTTCTACATATAAATTACGTTCAATGGTATTGACTTATGCAGTCATCATTGGTTCCTGAAGTATTTTTTATTTTGAGGAACACCTATAACTACACCAGATGACATTTGTTTTCCGTATAAACTTTGGTGTTTTTTCATTGTCAGTGTTCATGTGACTCGTTCTGTATACTGGTATTATTTTCAATCACTAATAATAATATCCCTGACCTTCTAGAAGGTCAGGGATACAAGTAGTTGACAATAGGGTTTGCCAATAAAACATTAAAGCTAGAAAATAAAACTAATTTTGGCTTTTAGCTTCTATCTAGAAAATGGGGAGTGTGGGGAGTCGGGAGTCGGGAGTCGGGAGTCGGAAGTCGGAGACTAAAAAAAGAAACTGGATACAAGCCTCTCGATTTATCGATGGGTTAACTGATAACTGTTAGTGCAGTTCCTTCGTTAGCGCAGTTCTCCCGGAGGGAGCAGGAGGCTAACTGATAACTGAAATGACTGTAGCGATACTAGCGTACAATAACATCCATTTGATACTTCAGTTCTCCATCACCACTAGTTTGCTGATTGTTGCTTGTTCCAGGAGCATTAAACTCTATACTTACATCTGCATCAGTAGGAGTATAACGAGCTGAAATTTCTACTTGATGTTCTCCCACCGATAGATAAGGAGATAAATTAACATCAACTTTTTTATTACGAATTTGTTTGACAACTTTACCATCAATGCGAATTTCCCCATTTAGCTGATTTCCTGAAGTTTGGATACTCAGAATATGAGGTTTTCCTAAATTGGCTGCATTCAAACCAACAGAACTTTTCTGAAAACTAGATGAACTAGTGGATTGTTGGCTAGAAACAGAGAAATTACTATTCATGTCGCTATTATCATCAGATTGAACAACAGAAGTTTGACTATTTTGACTAGTTTGACTAGTTTGACTACTGTTATTAGATTGAACAACAGAAGTTTGGTTATTCTGACTACTTTGGTTAGTATTGACTAACTCTTCTTCTACACATGCACTTAAGCCAACTAACAGAGCTATACTACACACAATAAACAATGGAGTTTTCATAATATAATAGAAATAATTCAGTCTTATAAACTATGTCTGGGAATAAAAATTAATTTATATATAGATAGGATAATTTTAATTTTCTAAAACTATTTCCCTCCAGCTCATCATATTATTCTCTTTTATAGATAGATTATTAATACTTAATTTATAGTCAGTCACTCATGGACAATATTTTGTCAATAACCAAACATAAAAATACCTATTCCCTCCTGCTTCCTGATTTCTACCCCCTGCTTTTTTCAAGTTAGAATCATCAACAAATGTGAACTTGATTTTTGAAGAAATCTATCTACTATTTATACAATAGCAGCTATAGTAAGATATATAAAATTTAGCAAATAAAATTTTACATATTTATTGCTAATTTGTGATTGCAGTTATAGCACTACGCATATAGGTTAAGACATTGTTGAAGCATCAAACCTATGAACAATACACTTATTACTTATTACTTGCGTGTAGCGAT
>NZ_FYBH01000009.1 GCF_900185595.1 Calothrix rhizosoleniae SC01 | reverse complement strand
CATTAAAATTAAAAATACTCCTATAAAAATTCCTACTACACTGCAAAAATGGTCTGTTAATAATAAACCAAGATTAGCTGGTGTTAGTTCTTTTGGCTTTGGTGGTACTAATGCTCATGTGATTTTGTCAGAAGCACCAATTCAAGTCAAAAGTAAAAAGTTAAAAGCTAAAAGTGAAAATGTCTGGGAGCGTCCTCGTCATATTTTTACTTTATCTGCAAAATGCGAACAAGCCCTGCAAGAGTTAGCTCGAAATTATGAAGAATTTTTAAGTAGTAATTCCACTGCAACGATAGATGATATTTGCTTTAGTGCAAATATAGGGCGATCGCACTTTAATCATCGTTTAGCTATTATTGCTTCTGATAAGCAAGATTTAGCGGATAAATTAGCAATTTATGGGAAGCAAGAAGAAGTTGCTAACGAGATATTTTCAGGAAAATGTTCTGCTACTGGGGAACCACCATTAATTGCTTTTCTGTTTACCGGGCAAGGTTCTCAGTATGTGAATATGGGAAGACAACTTTACGAAACACAACCTGTATTTCGTCAAACTTTAGAAGAATGCGATCGCATTTTACAAGCTTATCTGCAAGTATCCATTTTAAATGTTCTTTATCCAGAATCAGCAGCTACTTCACCAATAAATGAAACTGCTTATACTCAACCAGCTTTATTTGCTATAGAATACGCCCTAGCCCAATTATGGCAATCCTGGGGAATTAAACCAGATGCAGTTATGGGTCATAGTGTAGGTGAATATGTAGCAGCTACCGTTGCAGGAATATTTAGTTTAGAAGATGGTTTGAAATTGATTTCCCATCGAGGACGATTAATGCAACAGTTGCCTCCGGTCGGTAAGATGCTATCTATAATGGCATCCGAGGACGAAGTAAATAAATTAATTGCATCATATTCTGAAAAAGTTGCAATTGCAGCCGTTAACGGTCCCCAAAGCATTGTAATTTCCGGCGAAGCAGAAGCCATCGATGCAATTAAGGAAAAATTGGATTTACTTTGTATAAAAAATAAGCAACTGCAAGTATCCCACGCTTTCCACTCACATTTGATGGAACCAATGCTAGAGGAATTTAAACTCATAGCAAGCCAAGTTAATTACAATCAACCCCGGATAACCTTGATATCAAATGTAACGGGAGAAAAGGCAGATGATAGTATTAACACGGCAAGTTATTGGGTAAATCATATCCGCCAACCGGTAAATTTTGCTGATAGTATGGAAGCCTTAAAGCAAGAAGAATGTGAAGTTTTCATCGAAATTGGAGCTAAACCAATTTTATTGGGTATGGGAAGACAATGCTTACCAGAAGACGATGGAGTTTGGATACCTTCTTTAAGAGCAGGTCAGGAAGACTGGCAGCAAATGTTAGAAAGTTTGGCTCTGCTATATCTAAGGGGAGTTGCAGTTAACTGGTTGGACTTTGATAAAGATTATTCCCGTAGTAAAGTGATATTGCCTAATTATCCATTTCAAAGGCGACGTTATTGGATTGAGACTCCAGACTCGGAAAATCAAGTCGAAAGTAAAATTAGCAGCATTGTTGAATTAATTAAAGATGCTGATATTCAACAGTTGACGAAAAAATTAGAACAATTGGGTAAGTTGTCTCCTGAACAAGCTAACATCTTACCAGAAGCACTAAATTTATTGGTCAAAGAGCATCACTCCCAACTTAATGCAGAAAATATCAAAAATTGGCTCTATCAAGTAGAGTGGAAAGCATTATCTTCCCCAAAAACTGGTTTCTTAAACACCGAAAACCAGCCACCAAGTCATTGGCTAATTTTTGCAGACTCTACAGATATCGGCAAGATTTTAGCTGAGAATTTGCAACAGCAAGGTCATCAATGTACCTTGGTTTATCCTGGAGATACTTACAAGATTCTGCAAACTGGAATTTACTGTATTAATCCTTGTCAACCAGAAGATTTTAAGCTGTTGCTGGAAGAGATTCTTAAAACCAGCCAGTTACCATTAAAGCAAATAATCCACTTGTGGAGTTTAGATACTGTTTCCCCACAAAATTTGCAAATCTCAGCTTTACAGCAAAGTCAGGAACTAGGTTGTGCTAGCGTCTTACATTTATTGCAAACTCTACTCAAGCAAGATTTATCCACTTTACCTCAATTGTGGTTAATTACTCGTGGTTCGCAAACAGTAAAACCTGACACTGACTCTGTGACAGTAGCTCAAGCTCCCATATGGGGATTAGGAAAAGTTTTAGCTCTAGAAAATCCTCAATTTTGGGGTGGAATGGTCGATTTAGACCCATCAGCACCCACAAATGAAGTGGAAATGCTGGTGAAGCAGATTCAGCATACTCAAGAAAATCATGTTGCATTTCGAGAAAGTAAAACCTATGTACCTCGTTTGCAAAAGCAAATTTTAACAACATCACAAGTAGTTGAGTTCGATAACCACAGTACATATTTAATTACAGGGGGGCTCGGAGCTTTAGGGCTACATGTCGCTGAGTGGCTGGTATCGAAGGGAGCAAAAAATTTGGTGTTGACTGGACGTAGAGAGCCATCTTTAAAAGCACAAGAGGTAATTAAAAAATTAGAGCACCAAGGGACTCAAGTGCTTCTGTACAAAGCCTATGTTTCTCAGTCAGAAGATGTAGCTCAGATGCTAGAAGTAATTCAGTCATCCTTACCACCCCTCAAAGGTATTATTCATGCTGCAGGTGTTTTAGATGATGGCTTATTACAACAGATGTCCTCGGAGAGCTTGAAGAAGGTTATGGCTCCCAAGGTAGAAGGAGCTTGGAACTTACACACCTTAACTCAGAGTTATTCCTTGGACTTCTTTGTTTGTTTCTCTTCTATGGCTTCATTGTTGGGTTCACCAGGTCAAGGAAACTATGCTGCGGCAAATGCTTTTATGGATAGTTTAGTTTACCATCGTCGTGCCAAGGGTTTACCTGGTTTGAGCATTAATTGGGGACCCTGGGATGAAGCAGGTATGGCAAGTCGCTTGGATAATCAACATCTTAGCAGAATGCAAGCTATGGGAATTACTCCTCTAGCTTCAGAACAGGGATTATTAATTCTAGAACAGCTATTAGAACAATCTTTATCACAGGTCGGAGTTTTACCATTGGAATGGTCGGTGTTCCAGCAGCAATTCAATTTTGGCAATCAAATACCGTTGCTTAATGAATTGGTAACCCCAAGTAAACCAACAAAAAATCAAAATCAACAGCGATTTTTGGATAAATTGGAATCTGCTTCCAAGTGCGATCGCGATCGCCAAAATATTTTGATTGATTATATTCAAGCAGAAGTCAAGAAGGTACTAAGGCTTGATTCATCTGAGTCACTGGATTTAGATGTGGGCTTTGCTGAGCTTGGTATGGATTCGTTGATGGTGATGGAACTAAAAAACCAACTCCAAAATAACCTAGAGACTTCTATTCCCACAACATTAGCAATTGAGTATCCCACCATTCAAAAATTATCTGACTATTTAGCTGAGGAAGTAATGGGATGGAAATCAACTGAGGTAAAAATTGATTCACCCAAAATTGAAGTAGAACTTTCCTCAGAATTAGAAAAATTACAACAAATTGCAGAAGATGATGTTGAATCCCTAATTGCTAAGGAGCTTGAAGAATTACAAACAGTATTAGGAAATAATTAATCAATTAATTATGAAATCCCAGAAACCAGAACAAATCTCTTCATCAAAACAGGTACTTTTAGCACTCAAAGAAGCAAGAACTAGATTAGAGAAAATAGAGTATTCCAAGAACGAGCCAATTGCCATTATAGGTATGGGCTGTCGATTTCCTGGAGGAGCAAATAACCCGGAGACATTTTGGCAACTTTTACGTGAAGGTAAAGATGCAATTAAACCAATTCCTTCCGAACGATGGGACATTGATGCTCACTATAATTCCAATCCCGATACAAATGGGAAAATGTACATCCGTGAAGCTGGATTATTATCCCAAGTAGATCAATTTTCACCTAAATTTTTTGGTATTTCCCCTAAAGAAGCCGTTAGTCTTGACCCCCAACAACGTTTAATGTTGGAAGTAAGTTGGGAAGCTTTAGAGCGAGCTGGACAAATACCCAATGAATTGAAAGATAGTCAAACAGGTGTTTTCTTGGGGATTGGTCAAAATGATTATGCACAGTTTAAACTAAACTCTGCTAATATCGAGGGCATTAATCCTTATGATGCATCGGGAAACGGGTTTTGCTTTGCTTCTGGTAGGTTGTCTTATTTTTTAGGTTTACAAGGTCCTTGTTTAGCTATAGATACAGCTTGTTCTTCTTCCTTAGTAGCAGTACATTTGGCTTGTCAAAGTCTGCGTTCGGGTGAGTGTAATCTAGCCCTAACTGGTGGAGTACAACTGATATTATCACCTGTGGTAACTACAGCTTTATGTCAAATGAAAGCTTTATCACCAGATGGTCGTTGTAAAACTTTTGATGCTTCTGCTGACGGTTATGGAAGAGGTGAAGGATGTGGGGTGGTAGTCCTCAAACGTCTTTCAGATGCAGTACGTGATAGCGATAATATTTTAGCAACAATTCGAGGCTCCGCCGTTAATCATGATGGACCAAGTAGCGGTTTAACGGTTCCGAATAAACTAGCACAGGAAAAACTAATTCAGCAGGCTCTAGAAACAGCTAAGGTAGATCCATCCTCAGTAAGTTATATCGAAGCACATGGTACGGGTACTTCTTTGGGAGATCCAATAGAAATTAGAGCTTTAGCTAAAGTTTTTCAACAATCTCATTCTCCAGAAAACCCCTTGATGGTTGGTTCGGTGAAAACCAATATTGGTCATCTAGAAGCAGCAGCTGGTATTGCTGGTTTGATGAAAATAGTCTTGCAACTACAACATCAAGAAATTGCTACCCATCTACATTTCACACAGCCCAATCCTCATATCAACTGGGAAGAACTTCCAGTAGTTGTACCAACCCAACCAACTCAGTGGTCATCTGGTTCAAAAAGCCAACTGGCTGGGGTAAGTTCCTTTGGGATTAGTGGTACTAATGCTCATGTGATTTTAGAATCAGCACCACAGGAAGTCAAAAGTCAAAATTCAAAATTCAAAAATGAAGATTTGTGCGATCGCTCTCATCACATTTTGACTTTATCTGCAAAATGCGAACAAGGTCTGCAAGAATTGGCGCAAAAATATGAAGAATTTTTAAGTAATAATTCCACAGCAACAATAGCTGATATTTGTTTTAGTGCCAATACAGGACGCAGCGATTTTGATTACCGTCTTGGTTTAGTAGCGGAATCAAAAGAGCAATTATGTCAACAATTAAAAGCTTTTAAAACTGAAGATACTCCAGGAATTAGTAAGGGTCAAGTTAACAGTAAAAAACAACCGAAAATTGCATTTTTATTTACAGGTCAAGGCTCCCAATATATAAACATGGGAAGACAACTTTATGAAACAAAATCTGTATTTCGTCAAGCTTTAGAAGAATGCGAGAGTATTTTAAAAACTTATCTACAAAAATCTATTTTAGATGTTATTTTTCCAGAATCAGAAGCTACTTCACCAATCAATGAAACTGCTTATACTCAACCAGCTTTATTTTCCATAGAATACGCTCTCTATAAATTATGGGAATCCTGGGGAATAAAACCAGATGCTGTTATGGGTCATAGTGTAGGTGAATATGTAGCAGCTACCGTTGCAGGAGTATTTAGTTTAGAAGATGGCTTAAAGTTAATTTCCCACCGAGGAAGGTTAATGCAACAATTACCTCCGGTCGGCGAGATGTTATCTATAATGGCATCCGAAGAGGAAGTAAATCAATTGATTGCACCATACTCGGAAAAAGTCGCAATCGCAGCCATTAATGGTCCCCAAAGTATTGTTATTTCTGGTGAAGCAGAAGCCATTACTACAATTAAAGAAAAATTAGATTCACTTAGTAGAAAAAACAAACAGCTACAAGTTTCTCATGCATTTCACTCACATTTGATGGAACCAATGCTTGAGGGATTTACGCTGATAGCGAATCAAATAACCTACAACCAACCCCAGATTCAATTAATATCAAATGTAACTGGAAGCGAAGCAAACGATAATATTACCACGGCTTCTTACTGGGTAAATCATGTCAGACAACCAGTAAAATTTGCTCGTAGTATGGAAACTTTGGGTAAGGTTGGTTATGAAATGTTCCTAGAAATTGGACCAAAACCAATTTTATTAGGGATGGGAAAACAGTGTTTACCTAATAATGGAATTTGGCTACCTTCTCTCAGACAAAATCAAGAAGATTACCAACAAATATTACAAACTTTGGCAGAATTCTATGTCAAAGGAGTAAAAATTGATTGGTCGGGATTTGATAGCGATTATTCCCGTAGTAAGGTAGTATTACCAACCTATCCATTTCAAAGACAAAGTTATTGGATTGAAAAATCACTAGAATATTCTCGAAAAGCCACTGCTAGCTCAGATGAAAATAAAACCACAAATATTGTTGAATTGCTTAATAATGGTAATACTCAAAAATTACTTCAACAGTTAGAAACAGTTAGTAAATTTTCCCCAGAACAAATTAATTTATTGCCAGAATTACTCGAATTATTAGTAGAACAGCATCAACAAGAACTAAACGTAACAAATATCAAAGATTGCTTCTACCAAATAAAATGGGAAGCTTCGGATATTATTCAAACTCAAACAAGTATTCAATCAGGTCATTGGTTAATTTTTGCAGATAATACGGGAGTCAGCGAAAAATTAGCTGAATTTTTACGACCACAAGGATGTGAATATACTTTAATATATCGAGGTGAGCAATATCAAAAATTATCAGCAAGTACTTATCAACTCAATCCTACACAACCCAAAGACTTTGAAAAACTGATTCAAAGTATCGAGAAAAATCGTAAATTACCGCTACAAAAAGTAATTCATCTGTGGAGTTTAGATGCTCCTACTAGCAACGATTTAACTATTACTTTCTTAGAACAAACCCAAACTTGGGGATGTGGTTCTGTATTACACTTAGTCCAAGTATTAACAACAACAACAGATAATAAAGTAACGGATAATAGAGCTAAATTGTGGTTAGTGACTCGGGGTACTCAATCAGTAAAATCATCCAAGGAGGAAGTATCGCTAGCTGCATCAACTTTATGGGGTATGGGTAGAGTAATATCCCTAGAACATCCGCAACTATGGGGAGGATTAATTGATTTAGATTCACTTTCCCCAGAATCGGAAACTCAAACCCTAATCCAACTTTTAGCAGATAATAATCAACCAGAAGACCATATCGCTTTGCGAGGAAAACTGACATATACGGCTCGTTTGGTCAAACAATCGCCAAAAAATTCACAACCATTATCCCTTGATTCAAACGCTACTTACCTGATTACAGGAGGATTGGGAGCTTTAGGATTACATACAGCTAAATTAATGGTTGAGAAAGGTGCCAAACATTTAGTATTGCTCAGTCGTAGCAAACCCTCAGAAGAGAAATTAACCACCATCAATAATTTACAACAACAAGGAACTGAAATAACCGTAGTTCAAGCCGATGTTTGTAACACAGCAGAAATTTCCCAAATTTTTGAAAAATTAAATAATTCCAAAGTACCACTCAAAGGAATTATTCATGCTGCTGGTATAGAAATATTTCAACCAATCCAGCAAATGGAATTAACTCACTTAAAACAAGTCATGGCTGCTAAAGTGATTGGTGGATGGAACCTTCATCAATTAACCCAAGATAAACAGCTAGACTTTTTTATTACCTTCTCATCTATAGCTGCGGTATGGGGTTCAGCAGGTCAAGCTCATTACGCAGCAGCAAACCATTTCTTAGACGCATTAGTCCATTACCGCCAAGCAAAAGGATTAACCAGTTTTAGCGTAAATTGGGGACCTTGGTCTGGTGGTGGTATTGCCAAGGAAAATGATTTAAAAGAACTCAGGAAAAGAGGTGTAGAATCCATATCTCCCCAGCAAGGAATTGCAGCACTACAACAGTTATGGAACAGTGGTAATTCCCAAACAACGGTAGCTAATATCAATTGGAGTTTATTTAAACAACTTTACGAAATCGGAGGGCAAAAATCACTTCTTTCTGAAATTGAGATTGAAGCACTCGAAACCCCAACATCAAATTCCGAACAAAACGAATTTTTAGTAAAATTGGAATCAGTAGATGAGCGTGATCGCTACGATTTTCTCAAGACTAGAATTCAAACTGAAGTAGCGAAAGTAATGGGGTTGAACGAAACCCAACTACCCGGTTTCGAGTCAGGATTTTTCGATTTGGGTATGGACTCCTTAATGGCAGTTGATTTAAATAATCGCATAACAAAATTACTAGGAGTGACATTACCCCCAACCCTGAGCTTTGACTTTCCTAACATTGAGCAACTAACTAAGCATATAAGTTCTCAAATATTGAAGTTTAGTACCGAAGATGATACCGAGCAAGAAGAAAAGGTTTTGGAAGCTAATCTATTAAATGAGATAGAACAAGCATCTGAGGAAGAACTTGAAAGTTCAATTGATGAAATTTTGACTTCGATTCATTACTAGACTCAAATTGCTAGTTATGGGAATTGACCAGCCATTTCAGTTATCAGTTACCTCATCGATAAATCGAGGGGCTTAAAACAAGGGATAGTTTAAGTTTTCGCAATAAGATATGCCTTATTGATTCTTGCGTTTATCCTTATCTTTTAACCAGACGCTTTAACTGAACCATTTTCATTTCAAACAACTATTCTTGTTGTACCAATTATTAACTTGCTTACCATTAGATGAATCCGCAAACAAAAATATCTCTCCCTTTTTATTTCTTATCCAACCAGTTGCTTCTACAAGTTTCTTTGGTGTAGATGTTTTCTTTTTGATGGACACATTTGTTGCAGTAGATTGATTGATTTCTGGTTTAATACTCACCAAATCAACCTGCACAGCATCCGCACTCAAAGCATCGGTAGGTAGAGTCGGTAAACCACCACGTCCGATGATCTCAAATCTACTTTGGGCTATGGAGCTACCAGCAGCACAAGCTTGAGCAACTTTGGTTTCTACTGGGATTGTTGCTAAGGTAATTAAGCCACTATTAAGGTCAATATTTGGGGTAATAATTTCTACAGTACCAGCGTTCTCTTCTATCTCATCAGCACCAGTAGCAGTAATATCGCTTTTATCTGTTTCTTCTGGTCGAAATTGGGTACCAAAGATGCCTTGAGCTTCAATTACGACTTTACCACCAAGAAAGTTTAAAGAATTAGCGCTGATATCACTGTTTTCCAAAGCAGCAAGGATATCAGTATTAATATTAATGTTACCACCTTTGACATTATCGTCTTCTGCGTTAGTAAAAATGTTGCTACCATGGCGCATTATCAAATCTTTCGAGGTGATATTAATTGTCGCTTGTTCTCTTTCGGGATCAAATTTATTACTTTGCGTACTTGCGTTAAGTTGAGCATTATTATTTAAGCGAATAGAATCAGCATTTATGAGTAAGTTTCCTGCCCTTCCGGTACTCGAACCTTCAGCACTTATCCGTGCCCCATTTTCAACCTTTAAAATATTACTGTTAACAATCAAATCTCCTCCATCCCCTGTGTCTTCAGCAGTAGTAAACAAACCACCAGGTGAATCATCTTTTCTTTCGCCAATAAGTTGAATATCTTCTGCTTCAATGTTTATATTTCCACCGTCACCAGCAGCAACGGTACTAGCATTTACCTCAGCACCATCTTTTACTAATAAAGTATTAGTTTTGATATTCAAACTTTCACCTGCATTTCCTATTGAAAATGCTGTTGTAAACAAACCACCAGGTAAACCATCTTTGTTTTCACCAATAAGTTGAATATCTTCTGCTTCAATGTTTATATTTCCACCGTCACCAGCACCAAAAGTACTAGCACTCACTCGTGCTCCATCTTTTACTAGTAAAGTATTAGTTTTGATATTCAAACTTTTACCCGCATCCCCAATTAAATCTGTTGTTGTAAACAAACCACCAGGTA
>NZ_FYBH01000058.1 GCF_900185595.1 Calothrix rhizosoleniae SC01 | reverse complement strand
TTAGGTTTCTTAGGTGTATCTCTAGCCTTTGGACTTACTGTCCTGACAATGGCTTATGCAATTGGTCATATATCTGGTTGTCACCTTAACCCCGCAGTTTCATTCGGTTTATGGGCAGGTAAGCGCTTCCCAGCCTCAGAATTACTGCCTTATATCATTTCTCAGGTTATAGGGGCTATTGTCGCAGGTGCACTTATTTACCTCATTGCCATTGGTCAAGATGGGTTTTCAGGATTTAGCGGTGCAAATCCTTTGGCTACCAATGGTTTTGGCGCTCATTCTCCAGGTGGATATAACTTATTAGCCTGTTTCATTGCTGAAGTTGTGATGACCTTTATGTTCCTCATAGTAATTTTAGGAGCAACTGATAGCCGCGCACCTCAAGGCTTTGCTCCAGCAGCTATTGGTTTGTGTTTGACCCTAATTCACTTAATTAGTATTCCTATCACCAATACTTCTGTGAATCCTGCTCGTAGTACAGGGGTAGCTTTATTTGCAGGTGCAGAATTATTTAGCCAACTCTGGTTGTTCTGGGTAGCTCCTATTCTCGGCGCAATTCTTGCAGGTTGGTTATACAATGCTTTGTTTACCGAATCTCGTCCTGCAAAACTCACAGCAGAAGATATGCAAAGTGTTCGTTAGTAGGATTGGGAAACCTGGAATAATTACCTAAGAATATTAATTCAGTACTTACCAACAAATATATTTCATCAATATTCAAGACATTGCAATGCAATGTCTTTTTATATTTGTAGATCACTTTTATCGCACTACGCAATTAAGGTGCGGATATTCTTGGAGGTCTCAACCTATGAACAGGAGACTTAGGTGATTTCTGAAAATAATTTTACCAATGACAAGGGCGCAAGCCTTACGCCCCTAAGATAAATTTGTAATCGTCTGGTAATCTTAATTCTGGAAATCTCCTTATTAATTACGACTTGTGTGTAGCGCCATACGATGCCATATTTTCCACAATTGAGGGAACTGTATTAAATTAAGAATTAAGTCCTTATGTTAACAATTCAACAAAATGGGCTCTACAAGTTTTGCATTGCTCATAAAAATTGTTATATTTATTCACATAAGGTAACTTAAATTTAGTAAAACATTTACTTCTGAGGTTCCAATCATGGAAGATACAACAAAAGTTTCTGCTCAACAAGTCAAAAATGATCGTAATGCTTGGCGCTGGGGCTTTACCCCTCAAGCAGAAATTTGGAATGGTCGTCTAGCAATGATTGGCTTTTTTACAGCAACTTTAGTCGAGATATTTTTTGGTGAAGGGCTAATGCATTTCTGGAGTGCTTTGTAAGCTCCATAGTTCAAGGTTGCTTCATGTTTATACAGAAATTCATCTCTCCATTAAACTATCAAGCTAGTGAATAGATGAATTTCTGAGATCGTTAATTGTTAAATAAAAAGAGGCAAAAATGAAGATTAACTCTTCTTTTCGCCTCTTAATTTTTGCTATGTTGGTAAATATTGCTAATAAATTAGCGGATATACTCTTTCAAGACACTGTTACGATTGGGGTGACGTAACTTACGCAGTGCTTTAGCTTCAATTTGACGAATACGTTCTCGGGTGACGTTGAAAATTTGTCCAATTTCTTCTAAAGTCTTCATGCGACCATCATCCAAACCATAGCGCAGTCTCAATACATCCCGTTCTCTGGGACTGAGGCTATCAAGAACTTTCTCTAAATCTTCCCTTAATAGATTCTTAGAAACTTGGTCTTCTGGTGTTTCACCATCGGATTCAATAAAATCACCTAAACGTGAATCTTCCTCTTTCCCAATGGGTGTCTCTAAAGAAATAGGTAATTGAGCAGATTTAGCAATAAACCGTAGCTTCTCAATAGTCATTTCCATACGGGTAGCAATCTCTTCCTCAGTAGGTTTACGACCCATTTCTTGAGAAAGTAACTTGGTAGTTTTCTTAATCCGGGATATAGTTTCGTAAAGGTGAACCGGAAGTCGGATAGTACGAGATTGATCTGCGATCGCTCGGGTAATTGCCTGACGAATCCACCATGTAGCATAAGTAGAGAACTTGTAGCCTTTTTCATGGTCGAACTTTTCAGCAGCCCGAATTAAACCTAGGCTACCTTCTTGAATCAGGTCTTGGAAAGATAAACCCCGATTCATGTATTTCTTGGCAATTGATACTACAAGACGCAGGTTGGACTGCACCATTTTATCTTTTGCCCTACGACCGACATGAAGACGATAGCGAAATTGGGGCAAAGGTATTTGTACTGCTTCTGCCCATTCACTATGTTTCGGTTCCCGTGCTAATTGATCATATAAGCGATCATACACTCGCTCCATTTCTAATAAATCGGCAATTTTTCTTGCCAATTCAATTTCTTCATCAGCTCGTAAGAGACGAATACGCCCAATTTCTTGCAGATAAAGACGAATAGAATCTTCAGTATAATGCTTTTTCTTTGCTTGTGAACGACGACGCGACTTGGCGGCTTTCCCAGACTTAGCGTCGTCTTCATCAGACTGAGTTTCTAAAAATTCATCTCCTTCGCCTTCATCATTAATTAGTAAGTCCTCTTCCTCTTCTTCTCCCTCTATCAAGAGTGCTTCTAACTCGACTTCAGGCTGATTTATTATTAGGTCAGGCTGATATATATTTTCGAGTACGTTGTTAGCCTGGTTCATGCCGCGTTCCTCATGCTCCTTGCAGAATCAATTACTCAAGACTTTTATTACCACTCTTAAAAGTATTGGCTAAATTTTTTAAGAGGGCGATTGGTTCATTTCCCTAAGATATTTGTGAGGATTAGTTCTCATGTTATATCTGAATCTTGCCTCAAGGCTGAGGCTATGCTTGCTGGTAGCTTCCCTATTTTTTAGAAAATGCCAGAGTTGTCACTTTTACTGACAAAATTTGACAAAGTAGCCTCAAAGATGACTTCATATATCAAAAGAATTACTACTCCTTACAAACACATTTTATGACTTGGGAAATATTTTTTGGTAAAGACTGTTCCGATTGTAGCTTGTTTCACAGAAATTGCGCTCTTTTCATGTATCAACTCAATAAAGTAATTAAGTACTTTTAGCCTGTTGTACCAAAAAGATATGACAAACGGTAGCCATTTCCTGACAATTTGTCCAAAACTTTGTGTAATGGTGACAATATTTTCAATACCTTTAAAATTAGGTACACTTGCTATCGTCAAATCCACTGTATTTTTAAAAACATACTTTACTTAGATGTAGTCAATTGTAGTCTCATTTCTGGATACAGAAAATAAGCTTGAATGCACTTATTTTTACAATTCCTTCATCTGTCGCTCAGTATAAATTGATATTAGGCGGAGGAAGAGAGTTACTTATTACTAAGATTCGGTTCATTATGTTCTCCACAAAAACCAGGAAATAGTAGTTAAAGATATTTTCTTGCTTGCAGTCAAAGAATATCCCACCCACTTATTTTTTTGTCTAAACGATTATAGTTTTGCTCTGACAACGCCGTAACCTTATTTTTCAACAGTTCCATAAGGGATGGGAATGCTGAATTAAAATTAGCCATTTGGGCTATTTAATTTAGTTTTAGCGGGAGAGCCTCTATTTACACGTTAGCGCACTGCTGAAAATTCACCCCTATGAAACTTGACAAGTTGTTTTTATTGTATACAAGGATATTTTAATCAATTCAGAACGAATTTGACAGTCAGGAATAACGATATTAGCTCAATTACGTCACAAATGTATAGAACAAATTCAAATTTATACCTTTTGTCAGAATATTCCAGAAATTATCGTTCATCTTCTGGAGCTTAAATAAATACCATTTGAGAGGGATTAGCTGGATTCAATCTCTAATTTTTGCAAGGGCGAAATAACCATTTACATGTATGATTTTTTCCATTGGTTATATAGAATATTATTTCTGACATCTATCTGAGGATATATATTTTTATGGTATGGTACCATAATTTATTCACAAAGATGATTGGTCAAGGAAAACCACCCCAGTAGGGAAGAATTATTTGGTAATGAAAATTGCCACACAAATACCTGTATTAATTATTTAACACCCGCTCTTGGTTACAAATCAAGGCAATAATTTGCCGGATCTTTGAGAATGTCGAATGTGAGATATTTTTTGTCAATACACTAGGGAATTATTTATCAAGCTAGCATCTGTAAATCTTGACAAACCTTAAAATATGCCAATCAAAATGGTTTTCGGCATCGGAGACTGTCAGTATCAGGTAAGAGCATTCTGGATTTTGCCGTAAGTTGAGCGAATCCACTCTTGCAGTCTCTGTTATGGGAATTTTATTCCGAGTTAGGGATTTCTACCACATGACAATCAAGCAAAAATTGTCTGGGTAATCACCCTGAATTAATTGTTGATGAATAGGAGTTTGATTCTTGAAAAAGTTAAAAGTTGGGATCAATGGATTTGGTCGGATTGGGCGATTGGTATTTCGTGCTGGAATCAACAATCCCCATGTAGAGTTTGTCGGTATTAACGACCTAGTAACCCCAGATAACCTAGCTTACTTATTGAAGTATGACTCAACCCATGGTACTTACAAAGGTACAGTGGAGGCAAAAGAAGATGGGATGGTTGTTGATGGCAAATTTATTCCTTGTGTATCTGTACGTAATCCAGCAGAATTACCTTGGGGTAAGTTGGGTGCAGATTACGTAATTGAATCCACAGGATTATTTACTACTCATGATAGTGCAGCAAGTCATCTACAAGCTGGAGCTAAACGAGTGGTAATTTCGGCTCCTACCAAAGATCCAGACAAGGTTAATACCCTATTGGTAGGAGTTAATCACCAATTATTTGATCCAGCAAAAGATGTGATTGTTTCCAATGCTAGCTGTACTACTAACTGCTTGGCTCCTGTTGCTAAAGTGATCAATGATAATTTTGGTTTAGCAGAAGGTTTGATGACTACTGTTCATGCTATGACTGCTACCCAGCCTACGGTGGATGGTCCAAGTAAAAAAGATTGGCGGGGAGGACGCGGTGCAGCACAAAATATTATTCCTTCCTCTACTGGTGCAGCTAAAGCCGTAGCATTAGTCTTGCCAGAATTGAAGGGTAAATTAACTGGTATGGCGTTTCGTGTGCCGACTCCCGATGTATCTGTAGTCGATTTAACCTTCAAAACAACTAAGGCTACAAGTTATAAAGAAATCTGTGAGGCAATGAAAGCTGCTGCCACAGGTGAAATGCCAGGTATCCTGGGATACACAGAGGAGCCAGTGGTATCCACAGATTTTCAAGGCGATCGCCATTCGAGTATATTTGATGCAGGTGCAGGCATGGAACTCAATTCCCACTTTTTTAAAGTTGTGTCGTGGTATGACAATGAATGGGGTTATTCCAATCGGGTCATTGATTTGATGTTGTCGATGGCACAAAAGGAAGGAATACTATAGTTCGCGCCTCAGAGAACTCCACAAAAAAGATGATCTAATATTGTGGATGGGCATCCTGCCCGTCCCTATTTTCTCAGAGCTATTTGTTTGAGAGCAAAATTTATGGGAAAACAACAATTTTTAGATTTTTTTTATATTTTCAAAACCATTGAAATACTGAATCAGTTTGTATACATAAATCTAATGGTTCTGACAACTATATAAATGATGATACATAGATAAGTAAACAATATATCAAACATCTTTATTAAAGATTAATTTATTTATTGGCAAAAAATAGAGTTGGTATCCAATTATCCCTGATTTTTATTATATTTTCTTAATAATTAACTACAACTTATCGAGGATTATAGATACTGGGAATTGGCTGAAAGTACTACTAATGCTTGGTATTAGTTGCGTAAATGTAACTATATAGGGGTAGGAATCAAGAAGAGTATATTTATTGATATGACTGCTTCATAAAATAGTAAAAGTAGCAAGATATTTTAACTAAAATGCATACAAGCTCACAGCCAATCTGGTCATGACTTGCCTAAAATAGTCCTAGGGGAATAAAACAGGAATATTTGCGAAATTGTTAAAGTGTAGTTGGTAATCAGTAATTAACAAGAATATAAATTCATCTACTATTGCCAATTACCCACTAACACAGATTCTAGGATTAGCAACATGAAAACAAGAATGATATTAATCCTGAATCAACCACACTCAAGGAGCTATGTATGTCTAAGAATTTATTAGAACAATTGCGGGAAATGACCGTTGTAGTAGCAGATACGGGAGATATCCAAGCAATTGAAAAGTTTACGCCTCAAGATGCAACTACCAATCCCTCCTTGATTACTGCTGCTGCACAAATGCCAGAGTATGAGGAAATTGTCGACCAGACTTTACTCCAAGCAAAGACAGATGCGGGAGCAAGTGCATCCCCCGGTGACATTGTGTCCTTGGCATTTGATCGCTTGGCTGTGTCCTTTGGATTGAAGATTTTGCAAATTATCCCTGGTCGAGTATCAACAGAGGTAGATGCGCGCTTATCTTATGATACCGAAGCTACCATTGCCAAAGCGAGGGAATTGATCGCTCAATATGAAACTGCTGGAGTGAATCGCGATCGCATTTTGATTAAAATCGCTTCTACTTGGGAAGGTATCCGGGCAGCAGAAGTACTAGAAAAAGAAGGTATCCACTGTAACCTCACCCTGTTGTTTGGCATACACCAAGCGATCGCCTGTGCAGAGGCTAAAGTAACTCTGATTTCTCCCTTTGTGGGCAGGATTCTTGACTGGTACAAGAAGGATACCGGACGAGATAGCTATCCTGCAGCAGAAGACCCAGGAGTTTTATCTGTAACCAAAATCTACAACTACTATAAGAAATTTGGTTATAAAACTGAGGTCATGGGAGCTAGCTTCCGTAATATAGGTGAAATTACCGAATTAGCTGGTTGCGATTTGCTAACTATCTCTCCTAAGCTATTAGGTGAGCTACAGGCTACCATTGGCGAACTACCCCGTAAACTGGATGCCACAAAAGCAGCAGCTATGAGCATTGAAAAGATGCCTATAGATAAAGTCATTTTTGACAAAATGCACGCTGAAGATCGGATGGCAAATGACAAACTAGATGAAGGTATTAAGGGCTTTACTAAAGCATTGGAAACCTTGGAGCAATTGTTAGCAGAAAAATTGGCGAAATTAGAAGCTGATTCTAAAGTTACTGCCTAGACAAAATCAGGCAGACAAGAAAAAATAAAAGGTAAATGGTAGAAGAAATCATTTTTTCCCTTTACCTTTTTTCTTATCTAGGGTCTGCTGAATAACTATGAAACATTTGATTTATC
>NZ_FYBH01000146.1 GCF_900185595.1 Calothrix rhizosoleniae SC01 | reverse complement strand
AGAATGACTACGATGTGAGTATTTTACTTATTTAATGATTCTACAGGTATTTAGTCTCAATATAATTTAAAATTAATGACAAATAGACTACTAGTAAAAATCAATAAAGTTATATAATAACTGTAAGACCAAAAAGCAGCTTATGATTGGAAAATAAACTTTTTATCCTCAAACAATATCGCTTTTTTGGTAGATTCCCTACAACAGAAGTAACATAAAGTAAGATTGGCAACTAATTGAAAAATTTTAATTGTCAATAATCTTATTTTTGTTCATGCTGCCACAAGTAAAAGCTCAAAATAATCCACCATTTTCATAAGTTTCCTCACAAATACACCACATTACTATAAAGTATTTTCAGGAAATAAATTAAAAGTGGAGAAACATAATGGGAGTTAGGGAAATTGACTTTGCCAAATGTCCTCTCCAATCCGGACATCGAAAATCAAGATTTTAGCTAACTTAAAACTTGCCAATTCCATGACTGTTATTAATCCTATGTGGATACCTGTACCGACAGATTTGACATTGTTACCGGATGATGTTCATGTTTGGCGAATAGACCTTGACTTACCTGAAGCAAAACTGCGAGAATTACGTAAAACTCTTTCTGATGACGAGATTACCCGTGCAGACAGATTTTATCAGAAGTTACACAGGCATCGTTTTATTGCCGGTAGGGGTATTTTGCGAACTATATTAGCTAATTATTTGGGTATTGAACCTAGTCAGGTACAGTTTGAATATGAACCCCTAGGAAAACCAATATTAGGCTCTATTTTTGGTGAAAATCGACCTCGCTTTAATTTGTCCCATTCCCAAGGTTTGGGTTTGTGTGTGGTTAGTTGCGATCGCCCTTTGGGTATAGACTTAGAATATATTCGCCCCATGTCTGATTTACTTTCCCTAGCCAAACAGTTTTTTGCTCCTTCTGAATATGGTTTAATTCAATCCTTACCTCCCCAACAAAAGCAAGAAATTTTCTTTCGTTATTGGACTTGCAAGGAAGCTTATTTAAAAGCAACAGGTGTAGGATTGTCTAAACTACGGGAAATTGAAATTACTCTTAGTCCTAGCGATTCGGCAAAGTTAAAGAATGTTGATGATTGGAATCTATTAGAAATCAAACCAGGTGATAATTTTGCTGCTGCTGTGGCAATTCGTGGTTTTGGTTGGCAAATGAAATATTGGCAGTATTAACAGTTATCAGTTATCAATTAACAGTTAACGGTTATGATGTAATTTAATTGTGCTTAGTTCCTCGACTGTTTCAAAAATCGGGGAACTAATTTATTATATAGCACTACGTACGCAATTATTTTAAGGCATTGTTGAAGTACTAAATTTATGAGCAGTAAACTTATTACTTGCGCTTAGTGCCATATCATCCCATAAAAAAAGTTGCATATTAAACATTAATGCAACTGTAATAAGTCTTGTCTTTTACCGAAATAGAAATTATGTTTGTAACACCCCCAATTAACTGATATAGCACTACGCAATTAGGGTGAGGTCATTGTTGAAGTAGCAAATCTATGAATAGTAAACTTATTACTTGTTACTTGTTACTTAGACGTAGTGCTATAACTGTTTCAGTTCTGTTTTAAAATCGATAATACCTTTTACTTTTACCTAATAGAAGCACCAAAAAATATTAAGCTACACCCAGAAAACCATTCTGAATCAAGAATGCAGAATAAGTCATTAATAACTGAGAGTCGAAGAGAGGACAAACAATTCCACTACCTGCAAGTGCATTTAATGTCTCTTCACAACTAATTTTTGGTCGTCTGGATTGCAGATATAAATCGGGGATAGTAATTTGTTCGTCAGACCACTTTTCTAGTAAGAAAGGACGTAATGTATACAAAGGATTGTCAGCATCAGATAAGTCATTGATTAACCTAGCTTGCCATTTCTCATAGGGGATCATTTCCACTGGGAAACCCATAGAACTGATCCAATTTACCAAATGACTTAGGGGTTCTGGTTGGGGATGTTGGAGGTGGAAGGCTTTACCAATAGATTCTTCCTGTCTAGACAGATAGACAATAGCTTTACTGACATAATCTACAGGAGATGCATCCAACATATAATCGACATCTGGGAAACACCCCATTTGGATACAACCTTTGATTATCAAATTGATGAAATCGTCGGTGTTACACGCACCAGTTCTGCTATCACCAGAAATTAAAGGTGGTCTATGTATGGTAACAGGAATTCCCCTTTCTCCCGCTAGTTTGACTAGTTTTTCTGCCACCCATTTGGTTTGGGAGTAACCCAGAAATATGCCTGACCAATGTTGGAAGTCATCGTCTTCCTTGACAAGCTGACCGGCGTAGGCGGATGATTCAAATACTGCCACACTAGAAACATAGTGTACAGGCTTAACTTTAAATAAGCTTGCCATCCGTAAAACTTCTTGAGTTCCCAATACATTGGGTGCTTTGAGTGCGGGGTAGGGATAAACATAGTTGAGCATAGCAGCACTATGGTAAATGCTATCAATATTTGCTGCTAACATCTCAAAACCTTCCGTACTAATCCCTAGATATGGTAGGGATAAGTCTCCCAACACAGGGATAATTCTAGGACTCAATTCTTCATCCCACAGTGCGTAGGACTCTAGATTCTTTTGTAATTTCTGCTTACCAGCAGTAATATCATCTGCTCGTACCAAGCAATAGATATCTGCATTGGTTTGTTGTAGCAGTTCGTGGATAATAAAGGCTCCTAGAAAGCCTGTTCCACCTGTTAAAAAGATATTATCTACTTGTCCGACAAAGCGAAAAGATTGGGAAGGAGGACGAATAGCAGGGTCAAGAACAATCTCTGCGCCTAAATCCAAGGTTGTAGGTTTGACAATGTTTGGTTGATTCAGACTTGCTGTACTTTTTACTTCTTCCCCCAGCTCTGCCGATTCTTCTGCTAATCGTTGGGAAAGCATCTCCACATTAGGATAATGCCATAGTAGGGTAGGAGATACCTCAAAACCAAGCATTTTCTCCGTTTGAGTTACAATTGACATCGCTTGGGTAGAATCTAAACCATAGTCTTCTAAAGACTGCTGAATGTCAATTTCTTCTGCTTCTACCTGCAATGCTGATGCTAAGTGAGAACATAACCAGACTTTAATTTCTTCTTGGGTATAGGCTTGTTTTGTAGTCATCATCTTTTTATACTTCCAATGTAGAACGAACTGGGTAATAGTGACTGTAGTCACCTGAGAGTTGCAATCCTTGCATTTTTAAACTTTGAATCCGGTATAAAAATGCGGCTCCTGCCATCATGTGATTAGCAACATCAACTACATGACGATTCCCTGGCTCAGACAGGTAAGAACCCCGCACCCAATCATTAAAACCACCCATAGCTGGACCACACCAAATTTGGTAATCCACCTCTCTGCCTTTTTCTCCAGAGTTTGACCATCGAGAAGATAAGCCTAAATACCAGCGAAAAATGAGAGCCATTTTGAGTTTGGGGTTATTCAATGCTTTCCCTAATTTGGCAGGATTTTTTTGTGACAAATAATTAGCAGTAGCTTCCCAAACTTCACTTAGGGTTTTGCGAAATATTTGTTTTTCTAACTTCAATCTTTCCTCTTCAGGAATCTCATCAATGGAATTATAGTTGCGGTAGATTTCATATAACTTTTGGGCGCGGAGAGCAAACATTGTGCCTCGCTTGAGGACTTGCAATTTTACCCCCATTTCAAACATATCTGCTGCTGGAGCCATAATTACATCAGCCATTTCGGCTTGTGCTAATAATTTTTTGGTATGTTCGCTAGCTCCAGACTCCACGCAGGATTGGTTAATCGAACCAGTTACCACATAAGCCGCACCCATCATAAACGCAGCGAGGGTGGATTCCGGGGTGGCTATACCTCCAGCTACTCCCACGCGAATGGGGTAGGTGTAATTATATTTACCTTGAATCTCATCCCTCAAAGCCATCATGGAAGGAAGGAGACATACCAAGGGACGATTATCTGTATGACCCCCAGAGTCAGCTTCTACGGTAATATCATCAGCGAGGGGGACTTTAGTGGCTAAGTTGGCTTGTAATTCTGTAATTAATCCTTGTGCAACCAAGTCTTTGAGCATTTTTTCTGGGGCTGGTTGCATAAATTTGCTAGCAACTTCTCGCCGAGAAATTTTGGCAATGACTTTGTTGTTGATTTGGATTTGATTAGCTGGGTTTAAGCTTAGTCCTGCGGCTCGATAGTAAACTATATTTGGGGTGATATCGAGGAATGCAGAGGCTTCAATGGTTTTTACCCCATATTTGAGGTATAAGTCCACCGCACCCCGTTCTATGGTTGGCTCGTTGGGGCTATGGATTAAATTGAAGGCGTAGGGGCCCTGGGGTAATGCTTGTTGAATGCGGTTGATGGCTGCTTCTAGGTGTTGAGGTGGTAATCCTCCCGCACCGAAGGAAGCGAGTATTTTTTCTTTACCTAGGGCAATTACCATTTCTTCTGAGGCGATACCACTAGCCATAGCACCGGTGGTATAGGCATATTTTACACCGTGAAAGGCAAGAAAGTTGCGATCGCCCATTTGTTGTAGGGAGATGGGGGGAGTTGCCATTAACAGTTCTACCTGTGCGGTGTTACCGTTTTCCAAGGGGGAGATATAACCTTCATTGGTAACTCCGATTTTGTTATCTACTCTGACTATGTAGCAGGGTTTGTTCAGGGTGAGTAGGGTTTTTTTGATGGCTGCAGGTGTGAAGGATATTGAGTCTAGGCAACCTTTCCAGGTTTGATAGGTGGAATGGGATGATGGGTTGAGGTGAAGTCCATTGTTTGGTATGGCGTTGATTGTGTTCACGTTGAGGTTCCTTGGAGGTTGGTTTTATGGCTCACGCGGAGGCTTAGAGAGGGGGAGGGATGGAGTGATGGAGTGAAAGAAATAATATTGCTCCCCACACTTCCCACACTCCCCACACCTAGTCCTCTAGGAGGTTTTCGGCGCAGGCTATTTGTAGTTGGATTATTTGGCTCATTTGTTGGCTAAATTCTTGGCGAGATTGGAGGAAGGTGTTATGACTTTGATGGAGGATTTTGTTGTTTTTATGTAGTTCTTGATAATGGGTTTGTAATGTGGGAGTGATGGTGCTTGGCATGGGATATTTTGGCTGTGGCTGATATTTGGAGGGTGTTTTTAGGGGGTTAATTGAAGAATTATGAGTTGCTGGGGTTTTGATTTTATGGCTCACATCCCCCACTTTTGCTGTTGCTATTTTTTCAGGAGTAATTTTATTTGTGGAGAGGTTGGTTACTTTCTTAGATATATTGTGGAAAAGTTTTTTGTTCTCTTCTGTGACGATTTTGTCAATCAAGCTTTCACCACCTAACATTACTTTTTTATGGGTGAGTTTTGCTTTTTTAGTTGTTTGTGGTTCCCTAGAAATTAGCGGTGATAAGTCTACGTCAACTTGATGGCTGATGAGTTTTGCTAGGGCTTTGATTAACCCTGCATGATCATCTAATCCTCTACGATTGACGGATACGGTGAGGTGGGGACGTTCATGCAAATTTTTGTCTATCCAACGAGAACAAACGTTACCAGCTCCAGTTTCAATGAATATCCTGGCTCCATCGCTATACAATTGGTTAACTAGGCGAGGGAAATCAAGTTCTTGACATAATCCTGTAGCTATGCTTTTAGCGATCGCATCACTTTTGAGTTGCACGGGGGCATATTCGGCGGCGGAATAGAGTATAGATGTTGGTAGCTTTTGTTGTATGGATAAGGTATTAACCTTAGCAATTTCACTGTATTCCGAACGCATAGCTTGGCAGTGGATGACGTGATCGAAAGGAGCACGAAAGGCATTGCAGCCAATGGTTTGGATGACGCGATCGCAAGCTTTGGGGTCTCCTGCTATAACTACTTCTTCGGGAGTATTAATTTGGGTGAGGAAGACTTTGGGTTCGTTTTTGATTGCCTCTTGGACGTAGGAAGGAGTGGCAACAAGGACGTAGTTAGCCCAAATATTATTGTCTGGTGCCTGGTTAGGGGGTATGTGCCAAAATTGACGCACTGCTTTTTTCTCCCCAGCTAATCTGTTGGCAAATAAGGTGGATTGATGCAGGGCAAGAATGCCTTGGGTAAAGTTATCCCACACTCCCATAGCAGACATCATACTGGTTTCCCCTAAGCTGTAGCCAAAGACGAATTTGGGTTTGATTTGGAAGTCGTCGCGAATAATTTGGGTGATGAATCTGGTAAACAACATATCCAAATCGAAGATTGCCAGGGGATCTTCCAGGAATTGCTTTTCGAGGTTTTCTAGTTGTCTAGAGGAGAGTTTGTTGAGACTGCGGGGAAAGACTTTGTGGGAGCTAGCTGCAACTAAATCTTGCAGGTTGGTGATGGCAACATCATCATGAATTTTGGGGAACAGGCGGAAGAGATTGCGGGCAATCCCGAGGTAGGAGTTGACGGCGGCGGGATAGATGTAGGCGACTTCTCCAGTTGTGCCCAGGGGATTGGCGGTGAAGTAGCTACCTAGAGGGGTTTGCCAATCTTTGTCGGTTTTCAGAGCTGTTTCTATGCCTTTACGGGCTGAGGAGATTTCTCTGGTTAATTCTTTTTGGTTGTGGGCAAGGATGACGAGGGTATATTTTCCTAGGGGGGATTGTTGATATTTTGTCAGGGCTTGGTGAGCAGCGTTAGCAAGGGAAGCACCATTATTAATACTGGCGGCTAAAGTATCTACCTGGGCAAATAAATCTGCTGTATTTTCACCAACAATGGGGAATAGATAAAAAGGTGTTTGTTGTAAAAACTTATTGCTTTCACTCCTTCCCTCTTTCCCTCCTTCTCTCCCTGCTCCCTGCTCCCTGCCCCCTGCCTCTTGTGATAAAATCACATGGGCATAACTGCCATCAATGCCCATACCGTTGATAGCTGCCATTCTTTTAGTTGCTTGCTCTTCCAGGAACCAAGGTCTGGATTCTGTGGCAACATAAAAGGGACTACCTTGCCATTGTTCTTCGTTTTTCACTCCTGTCCATTGGGGAGTTGCCGGGATGTATCGGTGATATAGGCAGAGGGCGGTTTTAATTAAGCTAGCAATACCAGAAGCAACGTAGGTATGTCCAATATTAGCTTTGACGCTACCAATGGCACAGGTTAAGTTGCTGCTACCGTTGGCATAAGCCTGAATTAAACCAGTGATTTCCGCTTCATCTGTTTGAGGAATCCCACTACCTACCACTTCTAGGTAGTTAATATCTGTGGTTTTTACCCCTGCATTCAATAAAGCTTGTTGGCTAGCTTGGTTGACAAAACTCCCATCTGGTTGCGCCAAATTATCTTTTCCGCCAACTCCCTGTTGGGTAAAGCTAATGGCATCAATGGCAGCATAAATCTTGTCTTGGTTCTGTTTAGCAACGTCATGGCGTTTTAAAACCACTGCTCCTGCACCTTCTCCCACCATCCAGCCATCAGCTTTTTGGTCATAACTCAGGGTATTTACCCCTTGATTGATGTTAGCAAATTGGTTGCGTAACAAGACATTTTCCACACCACCAGCTAAATCTACTGCACCCACCAATACGGCATCAGCTTCCCCAGTTGTGAGTAGATGTTGCGCCACTTCCAACACCTTGAAAGTGGAATTTTCTCCCGCAGTCATGGTAAATACTGGGGCGGTAAAATCCCACAAGGAGGAAATACGACTCGCCATAATATTGGCGATATAACTGACATACTCGCTAGTTGCAACGGGGTGATGGATACCATCTTTAACAATGTTTTCTAGTTGATTCCCCTTCTCTTCAGGGAGGACAATTTCTCCAGCAATTAAACCTTCTTTAACTTGCCAACCACTATTCCATCTTTGCTGTAATTGATGTACAGAAAACTCAGTTTCCGCCGCAATTACCACGGCGACGTTACCACCTGGTTGAATCTCAGCATCTTGTAAAGCTCTTTCGGCAACTTTCAACATTAATAGTTGCTGCTGGTTGAGCTTATCTAATTCATTGGGGGGAATCTTACTAGAAACCGTATCAATTTCAAATTCCGCAATATAAGCTCCCTGGGGTGGTTTCCCATCCTTTAACCCATACTTTTGTAATAACTCAGTTTGGGTTTCCACACCATGCCATCTTTGGGCTGGTAGGGGAATAAAATGCTGCTTACCTTCATAGATACTGCGTTCAAAGGCATCTAACCCATCACATTGCCCAAAAAAGGCATCCATCCCCACAATCGCCACCTTGGAAGGTTGTATCGGTTCTGAAGGGGCAATTTCTTCCTCAGTATTACCTTGTTCTAAAATCATATGGGCATTAGTACCACCCAAGCCAAAAGCACTAATGGCGGCGCGTTTGACGGGTTTATTTGCCCAACTAGTATTACTGGTGACAATATTCTGGGGAGAAATCACCTGATTTTCATTACCTTGGGGCTGAGTGACATTAATAGTTGCAGGGATAACACCCTCATTCATACTCAACAGCACCTTAATTAAACTCACCGCCCCCGCAGAGGTTAATAAGTGCCCCACATTGGATTTGACTGAACCCACCAAAGGGGTAGCTTGATGTTGTCCAAAAAAGGTTTCTATGGAATTAAACTCAGTGGTATCTCCCAATAGAGTACCCGTAGCATGACACTCCATATAATCAATATCTTGGGGACTAATACCAGCCTCCTCATAAGCTCGTTGAAAAGCTAGAGTTTGTCCCTTAGAATTAGGGCTGAGTAAGTGTTTACCCTTACCATCATTAGATAAACCATTACCAGAGATAGTAGCATAAATGCGATCGCCATCTCGCACTGCATCCCTATAGCGTTTGAGTACTACCATCCCCGTACCTTCGGCGGTTAGCATTCCTCTCGATGTTTGATCTAGGGGACGGCTGATATCATTATCTTCGGGATAGCCTTGGATACCGGAAAATAACATCCGCAAGAATAAAGGATCGGCACAGCTAATACCACCTGCTAACATTAAATCAGCTTTATGTGTCCACAGGTAATGGGATGCTAACCGGGCTGCATATTGGGGTGAGGAGCAGGCCGCATCTATGCAAAAATGGATATTAGATAGGGACAAAGCCTGGGCAATGATAGCCGTGGGTAAGCCGGATATCATGGCATTGTGAATGGAAGTTGCAGAGGAGGATAGTTGGGCTAAATCAAAGTCTTTTTGTTGTAATAGTTCTTGAATAGCAGGGTTAAGTACCTGTTGGTAAATGGGTGCGAATAATTGATTGGAGGATTTTGTCGGTAGGGAGAGGGTACCTAAAATGACTCCAGTTTTCGCCAGGATGGCAGGTTGTTCTAAATAACCGCTATGTTGTAAGGCTTGTTTAGCGGTATCAAGTGACCATTTAAAGGTATTGTCTAATTTTTCTAAGAATGATGGGGGTATATTATATCCATTGGCATCAAATTGGAAGTCGCGGATAAATCCACCTTTGAGGGAATAGATTTTATCCGGTATTCCTTTGGTTGGATTGTAAAATACACTGGGATCTATGCCAGTTTCTTCAATTGTGATGGAGGATGTGGAATCTTTCTGGTTAATGAGATTTTGCCAGAATTCTTGAGAGTTCTTGGCATCAGGAAATAAACAAGAGAATCCAATAATTGCAATTTTTTCCACTATATATCTCCGGGAAAATTATTTTGGTTAAGAATATGAATTTATATCGCGCAAAGACGCAAAGGAAGAGATGGGGAGTGAGGGAGTGAGGGGGTGTGGGGAGTGTGGTGAGTGTGGGAGGTGTGGGGAGTGAGGGAGTGAGAGAGTGAGAGAGTGTGGGGAGCAATATTATTTCTTTCCCTCTTTCCCTCTTTTCCTCTTTCAATCCTTCCCTCCTTCCCTCCTTCTCTCTTTCCCTCCTTCCCTCCTTCTCTCTTTTCCTCTTATTTTCCTTCCATAAGTTTGGCTGGGAAAATAATACCTTTTGCTCCTAATAGTTGGGAGTATAATTTTCCTTGTTCATCATGAATGTAGAAGTCAGCGACTACACCAGTTGTGGTTTTACTAACGACTTCACAGGATACATAAAAAGTTGCATTACAAGGAGTTTTAGCAAACTGTTCGTATTGCAAAAATTGTCCGGGGAGACAAATTTCTTGATAGAGGTGAGATAACCATAACCATAGCCCGTGGGTGCTTAAGTCGGTGGTAAATCCGTTTACCCAATATGCAGCGAATTGTCCTTGTTGTTTGCGACTAATTTCTTGCCAAAAACATTCAGTAGTAATCTTTTCTTGGCTAATATTAATAACTCGTTTGACTTGCTGGAAAGCTGGGCCATGAAATAATGAAGATGATCCCTTTTGATAAAAATCTTTACCTACTGTGGTAATAATATTATCTGCTGCCAGATTTAATCTTTCATAAGTAGGTGCAGATGGAATATCTCGACGTAATTTGACATTGGAGCTGAAGTGATAAATGATTTTACCTTGTGGATTCCGACTCCAAATCTTCCCTTGGAAATCTACCTCATGGTTATCTACATCTTTAGCAACTTCTTGTAAATCTAAAAAATATTCCGTGGCTAAAGTTTCATTGAAAGTAATACCTTTTAAAACTCGGAAATCTGAACAACCAAAAGCCTTATGTCCGGGATAAATTTTCTCACAGGTATCAGATATCCAAGATACCGCACAAGTAGCAGGAAGAACGGGATTACCAGCAATTACATGATCATGTAAAAATGGATTTGCTGATAAATTTAATTGACGACGAATCCGATATTTTTTTAATTCTGGTGCTAATTTTACTGCTGGGGGAATACTGGGGCTACCAATTACCAATTGAGTTGTATCATGGTGACGTGATTGTAATTCATTCACTAACATTTGTGTACCCACTTCAATGGGAATAATATCAATACCTCGTTTGGCAAATTCCTTTTTCAACTGTGGCGTTACCATACCACTATCCCAAGCACCCCAGTTAATTGCTACCACATGACAACTAGGATATTTTTGCTTCACTAAATAGGCTGACTTATTGAGAATTTCATTAGCGATCGCATAATCAGATTGTCCGATATTACCGTAAAAACCACTGACGGAGGAAAATAATACTAAATGTTCTAAGTCACTAGAATTTATACAGGATAAAAGATTTTCTAATCCCTTCACTTTAGCAGTATAAACTTTTTCAAAATCTGCTTCTGTTTTCTTTTCAATTAACTTATCTGCTAAATTACCAGCACCATGAATAATACCTGTAACTTTACCCATACTCTCGACGGTATCGGTAATTTTTTGATGTAAATCTAGGGTATCTGTAACATCTACACTCAGATATTGTACTTCGCTACCAGTTGCCCTAATTTCTGATAAAGTCTGCTTAATTTCTCTACTACCAGCAATCTGCTGATAAAAACCTTGTACCTTCATGGGAGTAGGTTTTTCTCCCTGATTCATTAGGTACTCCATAATTCGTTTTTTTAATGTTGCTTCATCAAAACAATCACGGGCAAACTCAGGCTCATTTGCTAGCAATTCAGAACGCCCTAAAAGAATAAATTTACAAGGATGTTGCTGTGCCAAATTAATTGTACACTTAGCTGTAATCCCCTTAGCACCACCGCTCACAATAAAAACTGATGTTGGCTTAATTTCAGCTTTTACAGACATAACTTCTCCTATTAAACTTAATCAAATTCTGTAATTGCAATCTTATTTGTGATCCCAATATTCTCTTCTCTGCGTTCACAAACTACTAAATAACTTTTTCGTAACCCTGAAAATACCGAGGAGGAACATTACGCCGATATTCAGGATTTCTTCGAGGTGCAGCATTAAGAATGATAATGGCAATGGTAAATAAAGCGATTGTAGCTACTATGACAATCGGAAATAAATTACTGTTTTCTTCTGCATTCCATGTCAACCAAGGGTTAATATATTCCTCATTTAATCCCAGTAAACGAATATCTCCTAGTTCTGTTTGTTGGGAGGATAAATGGATAGAAGATTGATAATTTCTGTAACCTTCTGCTTCTATAGTTAATTCCCCTTTCAGGGTATTTGTATCTGTGGAGTTGATAAATAATCGATAAATTCCTTCTATATCAGTGTAAGTAAAAATTGAAATTTCTTCTGACTTAAAAGATACTCTTGCTCCACTAATAGGAGCTTGTCTTCGTTGATCGATAATACGACCAGTGTAACTAATGCTGGGAGACTGCGACATGTGGGGAGTGTGGGAGATGTGGGAGGTGTGGGAAGTGTGGGGAGTGTGGGAGGTGTGGGAAGTGTGGGGAATGTGGGAGGTGTGGGAAGTGTAGGGAGCAATATTATTTCTTTTACTCCTTCCCTCCATCACTCTTTCCCTCCTTCCCTCCTTGACTCCATCACTCCTTCCCTTAGGCTATTAAAGTAACTCTCCCTTGGGAACCGTAAGCTACTTCAGTTAGGTAACGATTGGGGTCATGCAATTCTGCAATAATATGATTAGCTACATCTCCAGCATTAACGTCGGGACTAATATCTATGGCTCGACAAAATACTTTTTCCCATTCCCAAATCATACTCTTGGTTAATCCGAATAAACCAGCACCAATGGCTCCAAAGTTAACTTTTTGTTCTAATCCAAAAGCACCATCTAATCGAGCTACTGTACAGAAACAACTACGCCCATTTTGATTTGCTGCTTGATTGAGGGACTTTTTCAGATGTTTCGCCATCAAAAAGATGTGTTTGACAATTGCTTTCTCTTCGGGGAAGTAAGGAACTGTGGCGTTGGGCTTACTACCAAATATCGGATGTAGATGGATGAATGCTCCCACATTACCATAATTAGTTGCGATCGCATTTAGTTGTTGTTGTAAATGGTTTTCGCTCAAGTCTTGTAAGGTAATGCGGTTGACTCCTGGGGGTAAAGCAGATTGTTGGGGAATGAGGGAGGGAGGAAAACTTAAAACTACAACTTTCCACCCACGCTCAATCAACATCTCTGCAACTTTGGAGGTAGTGAGGGAACCATCATCGGTAATTAAGCCAATGTGTCCCTCTGGTAATGTTACGTCCCAAAAATCTGGTTCGGGAATAGTTTTCAGCCTAGCTGGTAAACGCTTAACGTTATGATTTAGCTGCTTTGGCTGACTAGGAGATTGGAGCTGGGACTTTTTTTTTCTCCAGCTAATTTCTGGAGATAATCAACGATTTGAGCAATGGTACGTAGTTCTCCCAAATCTTCTACGTTGTCTGGTTTGGGTAAGCCTGGGTACATCTCTTGCAATGCTCCCATGATTTCTACCCGCTTGATGGAATCAATACCCAAGTCTGCTTCCATATCCATATCCAGTTCTAACATCTCTACTGGATAACCAGTCTTCTCACTGGTAATAGCTAACAGATTCTCGGATAAGTTGCTCAAATCCATCCCTACAGGTTCAGCCACAGGTGCTGTCATTTCTGGATTTACCCCTACATTTTCTGCTACTGGGGTAAAAACATTATTAACATTCACCTCTTCGATGACGGGTGTGGGTTCAATGGCTGTTTCATTGACGGGTTGGCTAACGGTGGGAGTTTCTACTACTGGAGCATCAGCAGATTTATTCACCAGGGACTTGAGATAGTCAACGATTTGAGCAATGGTACGCAGTTCTCCCAAGTCTTCCACATTATCTGGTTTGGGTAAGTCTGGGTACATCTCTTGCAATGCTCCCATGATTTCCACCCGCTTGATGGAATCAATACCCAAGTCTGCTTCCATATCCATATCCAATTCCAACATCTCTATTGGATAACCAGTTTTCTCACTGGTAATGGCTAGCAAATTATCGGCTAAGTTGCTCAAATCTATGCTGACAGATTCGGTAGCAGGTTCAGCAACGGGTGTAGTTACCTCGGCTACTACAGTTTCTTCCACAGTGACAGTTGTTTCTGGTACTGGTGCAACTTCCATCACAGCAGTAGCACCATTTTTAACTTCAGGTTCCCCTTGTGTTTCCCATACTTGGGGATGAGGAGCTACCAAGTTTTCTGGTGTTTCTAATTTAGTTGGGGATACCTCGACAACAGGAGCAACAGGAGTCAACTGACTTGCTGGAGGAGTCGGGGAAATTTCTTGCTGAGGTAAACTTACTTCCCTAGCAATGATTGATTCTCCACCATCTTCCACCCCAATCAATTGAGAATACTCCTGTTGAATCAATTGGAAAAAGTTTTTGGTATATTCTACCTGCTCCTGTAAATACTGCTCGTGAACCCGCAGAGTATCACCTTGCTGGCGATGAAACTGCTGCATACTGCGATTTAAACTATCAACAATCCCAGAGTTTAATGGCGCAGATGTAGATTGTCCCTTAGCAAACAAAGCATTCTGCTGTTGCATCAATTGGAAAAAGCTCTGAGCATACTCCACCTGATGATGGAGATAATTACTGTGAACCTGTAAATTGTCCTTTTGGTTTTGCTGAAACTGAGTCAGCACATATTCCAGACTAGATAAAATCTTTTGAAAATTAACAACTTTCTTTGTATTCTGCATATTTAACTGAGAAATTGAAGGGATAGAAGAGTGAGAAACTGGCGATACTGGAGTTGGTGACAAATCAGCAATAGTAATCCTCGCTTTACCTTTCTCCTGGGAACCATTTACCTTTGGATTCACCCCATTACTCTCCATTTTTCTCTCTTCCTTTGCGTCTACCCTGGGGGAAGCCACTTCATGTGTAATGTTTTTGAGGGTAAGCTTCTCATCACCCACATGTCCCATGGCATTTTTACCATTCACAGACACTGACTCTGGATTACCACTACCCTTACCATTCAACAAAGCCTTGACTTGATGTCCATTTGCTAAAGCCTGCTCAAATCCCTGCTTAGTCTTATCGGACACATAGTTTGTCCCATTTAAGGGGAACTTCAACCCCTTCTTCTGCTCCGGCTCTGGAATCGATTTGGGTACATAATATGGATCGAGATTTTGCAAACATACACCAGCCACTCGCAACTGTACCACCGCTTGACGCAAGGAGCGATCGCTATTTTTCTGGGCACTAGGATTAAGAGCAATCGCCATGTGGGGACGCTCACCCAAAATATCCTTGACTAAGTTAGTCAGTATTTTCCGAGGCCCAAATTCAATAAAGCAGTAACCCCCGGCACCATAAATATTCTCAATTTCCTGCTTAAACAGCACAGAATTAGCAATGTGAGTTTCCAGAATCTTCTGAATCTCCCCTGCTGTTTGGGGATATTCCTTGGCTGTCACATTACTGTATACCGGAACCTGGGGAGTATTAAACTCCATGTCTTTAATGGCAATGGCAAAGGCTTTCTGGGCAAAAGCAATTAGGGGAGTGTGGAATGCAGCCGCTACCGGTAATATCACCGCCGTACAACCTTGCCCCTGCAAAACATCCTTTACTTGATGAATATCTGCTGTGGGCCCTGCTAATACCACTTGTGTGGGAGAATTGAGATTAGCGATCGCTACCTTAGGAAACTGTTTGAGAATAGCCTCAACCTTGCTCAATTCTTCCTTCACCGCCAACATAGTTCCCGTATCATAGTTGGGATCTTGGGGCGCTGCCATGGCCTGTCCCCGAGCTTTCACCAGTAGGCAATAAGTCTCATCTGTGAGCACTCCTGCTGCCCACAAGGCTGTTAATTCACCAAAACTATGTCCGGCAACAAAATCAGGTTTTAACCCCGCTTGCTGAAGAATTTTGTACAGTCCAGCACTCAACATACCAATGGCGGGTTGAGCATATTCAGTTCGCTGCAATGCGGCAATTTGACTATTCTTTTCCACCTCAGTAAATACTGGATTGGGGAACACCACTTCTGACAATGGCTTTAAATTCTCTTGCAGCAGCAAACTATCCATGTAACCATACATCTGCCGCATTTGGGGGAAGTTCATCACCACTTCCTTACCCATCTCTAGGTATTGGGAACCTTGTCCAGAAAACAAAGCTACTACCTTACCGCCCAATTCCATTCCGGTGGCGCGATAGAAAATTCCTTGGGGATGCTCCCAAGATGGTGCTGAAGACTTGTTTTTCAACAAATCCACACTCATTTTTAACAATTTACAAGCCTGAGCCAAGGAATCGGCTACAAAACCCAATCTGGCAGCACTTTGGGGAATTTCTAGAGATTTACATGCCTCTACTAAATTGAGATAGTATTTTTCTCCCTGCTCTGACTGCAATTGATGCAGGGTTTCCTCACACTTTTCTAACAACTGGGCTGGATTGTCAGCAAACAGCAACACCTGGGAGCCAGAATTATGTAAGCGGTAAGCTTGTTCGTGTTCCCCTTGGTATTCTTCCAAAACCACATGATAATTAGTGCCTCCAAACCCAAAGGAACTTACACCCGCCCTTCTTGGGGGTTGTCCCTCAGCCCGAATCCAAGGTCTAGTTTCGGTGTTTAAATAGAAAGAAGAATCCTTGAGATTGAGTTTGGGATTTGGTGTCTTCACATTCAAGGTAGGTGGTAAAACCTTGTGATGTAGAGCCAAGGCTGTTTTAATTAAGCTAGCCGCCCCCGCAGCTGCTTTTGTATGTCCAATTTGGGATTTTACCGTACCTAAAGCAATGTGTTGGCGTTTGTTGTCAGTTTCACCGAAGAAATCCCGCAAAGAGCCAAACTCCGTGGGATCTCCCGCCATTGTCCCCGTACCATGAGCTTCCATCAAGGTTACGGTTTCTGGGGCAATACCTGCATCTTCATAGGCGCGACGTAGAGCAGCTACTTGCCCTTCTTTACGGGGAGCATAAATACTCTTATATCTGCCATCGCTGGAAGTTCCAATACCCTTAATGACGGCATAGATTTTATCCCCATCCCGCTCGGCATCTTCTAACCGCTTGAGTACTGTCATGCCAATGCCTTCACCCAACATCATGCCATCGGATTCAGCATCAAAAGGCTTGACTGTATCCCCAGGGGAAACCGCCGGAGTTTTACTAAAACTAATATAGGCAGTAATAGAATTATCAGTATCCACACCACCGGTGAGCATCATATCGCAACGATAGTCTACTAATTCTCCAATTGCCATTTTTAAAGCTGCTAAAGAACTAGCACAAGCTGCATCTACTGTACAATTGATGCCTCCCAAATTGAGGCGATTAGCAATCCTACCAGCAATTACATTTGCTAACATGCCGGGGAATGAATTTTCATCCCACTTCACATAAGCACTTTGCATTTTTTCAATAATTTTTTCTGTATCCTCGTCGGATAAGCCACTATTTTTGAGGACTTTTTTCCAAATTGGATATTGCAAACGTGCTGAGAGGGGAATACCTAATTTCAGAGCCGCAGAACCTAAAATGACTCCGACATTTTCCCGATTAAACTGACGCTCTAAACCATAACCAGCGTCAATCATGGCTTCTTTCGCAACCACCAAACTTAATAATTGGGAAACATCAGTAGCTTCCAAAATATTGGGGGGGATGCCAAACTCCACCGGGTTAAAATCAATATGGGGAAGAAACCCACCTCGCTTACAATAGGTCTTATCCTCTGGGGTTCTAGGATTGGGATCGTAATAATCATCTACATTCCAGTGAGAATCTGGAATATCAGTAATACAATCAAGTTTATTAACAATATTTTCCCAATATTCTTGTATGTTTCTGGCTTCGGGAAATATAGATGCCATCCCCACAATGGCAATAGGATTATGTTGTAATTTCCGATTAATTTTTTCGTTCGATCCAGATTTCTCAGAGCTCATTTTCTTCCCCTCTATAAAATCAATTATCGCCTGTTCGCAATTATCAATCTGCTCTTCTAATTGTGATAAGGCTGTATCAATCCAAGAAGCAGACATAGGAATAATATTTGGTGTTATGGATAGAATTGTTAACAGTTATCAGCTATCTTGCTGATTGAAATTCAGTAAGATATATCCAATAACTTCTGAATGTTCGCTATTAGCTTTTTCAATTGAGATTTTTTAGTTCTCAATTAAAGCTGTGTCAATCAGTAATTATTTTTCTAGCAAATTACAATCATTGATAAAAGAAATATCCAGCACAAATAACCAATGATTAATGAAAAATAAATACTTGGTTTTTTACCTACAGAATACTAGTTTCATGACATTTTGGTATTAAATCAATCACATTGTTACAACTTGTAAAATAGTCCCTTAGAGCATTGGCTGCTTGACCTGTAAACTCAATCCATTGAGAATGAGCAATATTTTCAGACATAAATTCCCATGAAAATAATGAAAAGTTGGGAGTAGTGATAAGAACAGAAATACTTTTTTCTCCAGAACTAGTTTGACTGTCTAGTTTTACCGCAGCAACGTAGTTAGTGTTAATAACAACATTCTGGATCTTGATAAATGCCATAGCAAATTGCAACGTCCAAGATAATATAGTTTATGGAATTTAGCGATAAAAAGTTGACAATTTTGTTACAGAAGAAACCCATAATTTATCAGAATTTATCAACTTTTTCGGACATAAATATAACTGTCAATTGGTGATGGCGTTAATGATAAATTTCCAGTTGATTTACCCAGACGTAATAGATTAAATCATCTATCTAAGCTATTAACCAATATGTGGACTTTAGTTAATAAAAATCTAGCATAGCTATAAATAGCCGAAGAGTTCATTATTATTCATTTTAGGAAAAATATCAGTGCTGTTGTTCAGCAATTATGAAGGGCTAGTATAACTAAAAACAATCTCTAATAAATAAATATTATGATTGGATGAACATTTTCTTCTCAAATGTACCTCCAATAACATATGATTCATTTTTTATTGTTAGCCAAGGCACAGATATAATTAATACTTGAAAGGCTTTGATCCAATTCAGTACTATTTTTCAGAGGAGCATGATATTTCTAGCAAAATATCATTAACTATGATTAAAATAATCTTAATTGCCATTTTCATCACAGCTATCTTTTTCGTTAACCTCTATCCTCCCTAGCTATTTTTATAGAGAAATTGGTTAAAATCGTTGTGAGGTATTATTATATCAGCATAAGTATTTCCAATTTAAAAATTACCATAATTATTTACAATCCTTTTCTAATAAGGGTTTTGTGACAATCAATTTCAATTTTCCTAAAAGTAAAGCAATAACCTTACTTATTACTTATTACTTATTTAAGTAAGTCGGCACAATAAAACCAAACTATGTGAAGAAAAGTAAATAAGGCTAAAACCCTTTTTCTCCCTGCCCCCTGCTCCCTACCCCCTGCTCCCTGCCTTATCCAAACGATATTTTTTTACGCCTACCTACTTATTACTCACCCATCAAACAGACTCTAGCAGACTCATAGTAGAAGGATGCTGAACTTGCTTCCCAGTCAAGTTTTGCCAGCGTATCATACCCCGGTTGAGCAATTCTCTATTATCATCGCCAATTATGCATATACGCCCCATTTTTTCACAAGTGGCAAGCACTTCACCTTGTCCCATAAAAGGAGCAATTACAACATCATTAGGACTCGTGTACAAATGTAATAAATAATTGACTACTCCCTCAACCCCTTCTACCTTAATCGGCGTGGGTGGTTGAGATATTGATTCCTGAGAAAATATGCCTACATAAATATTTCCCACCAAAAATTCATATTGAAAATTCATGCGGTGCTGGCGACAAAATTGATAAATATAACCCTGGGAACGTAAAACAGCTACAACCCTTGCTTTGTTTATGACGTAATCATGGTTCCATGTGGATGATAGAGTAGCGATCGCTAATGCAGCATTCCCTGGCAATAAATTGATAAATTCATCACCTCCTGTATTCCTTCCGTACACTCGGTGTCGCCCCAATATCCACTCCTGAGTCGATTGTGCTTCGATCTCTGGAATGGATACTGGTGTTATCTCTGGTGCAATTGTTAACTTAACTTCCCTAGGAGCCATGACCTTTTTTAAGGCTATGAGCTGTAATTCTTTTTGTTTAGCCTGAGCCTGGATCAATATTTGCCTTTGTCTTTGAATTTCTGCTTCTTCTCCCCTCTGCTTTGCCTTTTCCAAAGCCCTTTGCGCCTGTTCTATGACACTTCGTTCTTGATTACCAACTCTGGCAACTTGCAAGAGTTTTGTCGGACTATTAGCAATCGCAGTTCCCTTAATTATTTCTTTCACTTCCGGAACAATATCTTTGGCAATTTGCTTCCCATGTTGCAAGGTACGTTTGGAATATCCAATTTCTTGAGCAAAGTCTAAGTTGGTTTTGACAGGTAGTGAAATCATTTCACCACCTGCTTGGGTATATTGGTTATCCCCTGGTTGTGCTTTCAAACCCATACGTGCTAACAACTTATCCCTCTCTAACCACAACTCCGCCCGTTCTAAAGCCTCTAATTCATTGCGGATTAAATTTTCATCAATCTCTGCTAGTCGAGTTTGCTCATCATTTTGATAATCAAATATATTGCACTCAATTGCTTTGAATCCTAGCTGCTTACAAGCTGTAAGCCTATGTAGCCCAGCGATTAAATGTCCTTGACTATCTATAGTAATCGGATTCAATAAACCATTAGTTTTGATCGATTCTCTTAATTGCTTGACCTTTTCTTCTTTAATGGGGCGACGATTAGTGCCAATATAAATTTCATCTATGTTGATTTTAGGCATAATTAACTATTAGTAAAAATGATTTAATTTTTATATTTGCAACAGTATACACCTAATATATTGGATATATCCTGATTTGATTTTGAATTTTTCGATAAGTTTTGTGATTATACATCATCAAAAAAATGTTGCCATTCATACTATTTACTCATCAATATATCTTTCCATATATTTATGCTTAAAATCAGATCTTTTATTGTTGAGCAATATATATAGACAGCTATGAACAGTAATGGGAATAATTTATGATATATGTATTTAAAAACACTAAAAAACATTATTTTGTAACGGATTAACTCTTGACAAACATCTTGTTCTATTGTCATACTTAATGACAAGAAATGCCTTGAGTTTGGTTAAATATTCATAGTAGCACTTCATGTTTTTTGTTATATAAGTTTAGTTGCTACATCTACGATTTATAGAGCCTTTTGTACTCATAACTACTCAAGAGAGAAAATTGATAAATTAGATGCAAACTCAAGATTTATGTGGTCATTGAATGATTTTTTATCTGAATGATCCTGTTCATGAAATCAAATTTGGATATGGCTTGAAGCATTACTAACCATCATCTTTACAAGTATGAATAACTATTTAGACATCTTAATTTTAGTTATAAAGATGCCTAATGCCATCAAATAATGTAGTCATCATAGCAGAATTGGAATGAAAATATGGCAGTAGATAGAGAGCGCCAATTATTCCCACCATCTATTCGGTGGCGAATTATTTTAGGAACATCAATTGCTGTAATTCTTGGATTAGTTTCTTTTTACAGCTATTTTAAACTAAGGTCAAATTTTGCGACCCAAGCAATCAAATCTTCTCAACAGAGTCAGTCACCCAAAAATCAATCTGCAAAGAGAGCTCGAGTAGCTGTTACTGCTTTAGGGCATTTAGTTCCAGAAGGTGAAGTGACTCAGTTGTCTGCACCTAGTTCCTTAAGTGGTATTAGGGTAGAAAAATTACTGATTAAACAAGGAGATAAGGTAAAAGCAGGACAGGTAGTAGCTTGGCTGCAAGGATATAGTAAAGCTACAGCAGCATGGCAGCAAGCTAAAGATAAATTGAAAGTATCTGAAGCTAAATTGTCGCAAATTGAGGCTGGAGCCAAAAAAGGTGATATTAATGCTCAAGAAGCCACAATTTCCCGCTTAAATCAGCAATTAGTCGGGGAAATAGCTACTCAAAAAGCTGCGATCGCTCGTTTGAAGGCTCAGGTAGAAAATGCTGATACAGAAAATCAGAGGTATCAAAAGTTGTACCAAGAAGGAGCAATATCAGCTTCCAACTCAGATTCTAAGCGATTGCAATTGAAAACTGTACAGCAACAACTGAAAGAAGCTCAAGCTAACCTCAATAGTACTCGTAATAGTATCAAAGACCAGTTAAAAGAGGCAAAAGCCAAACTCACCAGTATTCGAGAAGTCCGTACTGTGGATGTGAATTTAGCGAAAGCCGAACTCAAAAGTGCCATGACTGGGGTAACTCAAGCTAAAGCCGAGCGGGATTTAACTTACGTTATTGCTCCCATAGATGGCACAATTTTAAAAGTCCACGCTAAAACTGGAGAAGTTGTCGCTACATCAGGGATTGTAGAAATTGGTAAAACATCTCAGATGTATGTAATTGCAGAAGTCTATCAAACCGATATTGAAAATGTACGTATCGGACAAAAAGCTACCATCAGTAGTACAGCTTTTAGTGGAAAATTGCAAGGAACTGTGAGTGATATTGGCTTATTAGTTGATAGACAAAGCATCTTAAGTATCAATCCTGGAGCGGATACAGACAGGAGAATCATTCAAGTAAAAATTCGGATTAACAATCCAGAAGATAGTAAAAAAGTTGCTAGTTTAACTCATTTACAAGTAGATGTAGCAATCAAAATTTAGTCTGGTAAATACAAAGAGGTATTTTCTGTTCAACACCATCTCCTACTAGTGAACAGTTAATAACTGTTCACTGATAATTGAATTCCCAGAGGCTGGAATCATGCTGTTTAAAACTCCCTTGGGATTGCTACAGCTAACTAGAAACAAAATTCGTTCTCTAGTGGCAATAGCAGGTATTAGTTTTATCGTCATTTTAATGTTTTTGCAACTTGGGTTTCAAGATGCACTCTATTCTAGCGCCACCCAAGTGCATCGCAACTTGCGAGGGGATTTATTTGTAATTAGTTCTCAATATAAATCCTTGACTGCAATTCAAAGTTTTTTTCGTAGCCGCTTATATCAAACTTTAGGGTTTGATGCTGTAGAATCAGTTTCTCCTATGTATTTAGGATTTGCTAAATTTAAAAATCCAGAAAATGGAGAAAAGTATTCTATATATGTGATTGGTTTTGAGCCAGGTAAACCTGTAATGAAACTACCAGGTGTGGTAGCTAATACAGATAAATTGAAAATACCAGATGTAGTACTTTTCGACCGTAATTCTCGACCAGAATTTGGGCCCATTGCCAAGAAATTCGAGCGGAAAAAACGGGAACAAATTATCGAGATATTCCCTTTTAATTCCATCAAAGGATATCGAGCTCGGGTCGGTGGCTTATTTAAACTAGGTCCATCCTTTGGTGTAGATGGCAACTTAATTGTTAGTGACACAACTTTTTTGAGGATATTTCCTAACACCCGTCCGGCAGAAAGTATTGATGTTGGGGTTATATCTCTCAAGCCAGGTGCCGATCCCCAAAAAGTAATGTCTAATTTGCGATCGCAATTACCAAAAGATGTAAAAATACTCACCTACAAGGAATTCATTAATTTTGAGAAGGAATATTGGGCAACAAGAACACCTATTGGATTTATTCTCAATCTAATGCTAACTATGGCATCTGTGGTCGGAATTGTCATTGTTTACCAAATTCTTTACAGCAATATTTCTACCCAATTAACTGCCTATGCCACATTAAAGGCTATTGGTTATAAAAACAATTACCTGTTAATTATGGTATTTCAACAGGCTTTTGTTTTATCTGTACTAGCTTATATCCCAGGGTTCGCTATTTCAATCTTAATGTATGACTTTGCGATGGAAGCTACAAAATTACCGATCATGATGAGCTTTCAAAATGCCATTATGGTGTTAATTTCCTCAATTTTAATGTGTATGACTTCTGGTGCATTTGCTATTAACAAGTTGCGTTCCACAGACCCTGCAGATATTTTTTAATTATGCGGCTAAAGCTACAAATACTTGTAGTCTCAGACGTGATATCAAAAAGGGCGTTGCTGAATAAAGATATGAATTTATCTCATGCAGAGGTTTAGATAACAAGAGTTTGAAAAACCTGATTTTTAAATTTCATATTCCAA
>NZ_FYBH01000107.1 GCF_900185595.1 Calothrix rhizosoleniae SC01 | reverse complement strand
AACTTACCAACACAACGGGCTTGGAAAGTATTACAAGAACTGCGAAAACAAAGGATTAACAACCGTCGTGCTAGAGCCATTGCTCGGGATTACTTGCAACAACGCCGGGATTTGAATTTTGATGCAGTCAAGTATCGCTCCAAGGTAAGAGCGATCGCAACCCATGCGCATTTAAAGTTACAAGGAGAGCTAAGTACTTTCCTCTTTCGTAAATGGCAGCAAAAGCATTACAAAACAGAAATATTCGAGAATTACCGCCAAGCATATTACAGTGCAGAAGCGGTGTATAAATTACCATTTACCGTTGCTGAAGGTTTAGCGGTAAAACACAAAATTAAACGGGATATATTTCTCTCTCGCATCCAAGGACAGATGACTCTGGGGGAAAAGTTACGTTTTCAGGGCGTAGCAGAGCGTACTAAGGTTGACATTAATCTCAATTTGGCAAAATTACCTTTAACCAAACTGGCTTTGTATATCCTTTCCTTACCCTTGGAAACTAGGGAAAAAGAACAGGATATCTTACATCAAGCCTTAGAGAAATCTGCCCAATTAGCACTAAAAAAAGCACCACTCAAACTAGGAAAGGTAGCAGCAGTATTGGATTGTAGCTACTCTAGCTCTGGCTCCAGTGAAAAACGTCGTCGTCCATTGGGTATAGCTTTAGCTACTCATTATTTACTGCAAGCAGCATCGAGGGAATACCAAGCATTCTGGACAGTACCCATCCATAATCTCATGTTGGTACGCCCTTACGGACAAACAGACTTAGCAACTCCTTTGTTAGATGGTTTGGAATGGGATGCAGATTTAGTAGTAATTATTTCTGATGGCTGGGAAAATGACCCTCCTAATGGTGCAGCAGAGGTATTGCGTATTTATCGTCATCAAATAGATCCTTGGCGCAGAACAGGGATTGTTCACTGCAACCCTGTATTCAACTCTGATGACTTTACTCTCAAAACCTTAAGTTCTTACGTCCCCACAGTTGGATTAAGGGATGCAGAAGACTTACCCACAATGCTAGGATTTGCTCGCTTTGCAGATGGTTCCGCATCTCTTGGGGAATTAGAAGCTTATTTAGCCCAGAGAGTCAAAGAATTAATAAGTAATAAGTAATAAGTAATAAGTAATAAGTATTTTATCTCCTGCTTCATTCCCTCATATCAAGTTCGGGAGATTACTGATTATTCGGATCGTGGTGCAAACATATTAAAACTCTTTCTCCCCTGCACCCTGCCCCCTGCACCCTGCCCTCTTGCAGTCTTCACCATAAGTCTTTAACCGGACATGATATCACTCCTTCTCAACAGATATGGCACAAAAAAAGCACTTACTCACGGACATATCCCTCCAAGGCTTAGAAATAGCTCCTTCCCAAGTCTGTGGTGCAGTTCGCATTGTTCCCTTACTACGTCGTCAAGTACGAGGTGACTTGCGACTGATGCAACGTAACTACGAACAAGACATGACCATAGTTTCCTTAGAAGGGAAAATCGAAGCACCGGGGATGAAATATTTTTCTTATATTCCCCACGGCTTAGTCATGTCTTGGACTGATGATGGTAGTCCAGTAGCAGCTTACGGTGGACAGATGATAAAGGGTGATGGAAAAAGCCTAAATTGCGGCTGTGCAAAGGTGCGGTTAATGCATCGTATGACAAAACGCGAATCTAAAAATCAGCTACGGTTTTTACCCTTACATTTAGCAATGGAAGGTTTTCTCTCCCTATTTTTTTCTGGTCCAGATATTGCTTGGAGCGAGTATTCTAAGTATGCCTTATCTCATGGTCTTGGTTGTCGCTACGAAACCAGCATCCCTGGAAGATACATTGCTGGGTTAGAAGAGGCTTTACGAGTATTTGAAATTCATCCCCAACAGGTGGGGGTATTGGTATTCATTGCTGAAGCCTTAGCATCAGCCTTTGTGACTCCCACACCAGAAGATTATCGATTATTGCATACTAGTTTGCTAGAAGACTTCTATGGTGAACTACTGTATGAATATGGCTTACTTTGCCATACCACTTTCCCTATGGATATATCTGTAGATGAATCCCAGGTTAATAATTTAACCGCATTGAGAAAAGCCATAGGAAAAATCCGTGCTGATTGGTCTTCATTTCAAGGTTTCATGACAGAGGGATTACTGAAACGTAGGCTACAGTCAAAGATTTTATATACCACTAGACCATTCGTTCTGCAACGATTTATCACTGATTTAGACCCCAAGCAGGAAAATCATATTGGTGAGGTAATTATCCGTAACAATGGTGATTTAGAATATCTAAAAACTTACCGCCTATCTGCGAAACAAACCAAGCGAGTGTATTTACTCAGCCAGTTATCTGCACATAATTGGAATCTTGATACTACAGCTACCACGTTAGGTAATACTCGTGAAGAATTTGTTAACCGTTTAGAAAGAGTGGGTTTTGGTTATTTAATCAACCAACATATACGAGATGCTGCTCGTAAAAAGAATCGTAAAACGAGAGCATCTCACTTTTGCAAAACTTAATAAATAGTTGGACTAATACCAATTTGAAAAAAGAATGCGACACATGGGTAGAGGTTTAAAATTGTTAAACCCCTACTACGAATAATTTATCTGTCGCAAACATTATTTGAATTGGTATAACAACCATTGTCATAATCCAATCAAGGATTTGGGGTGTAGCTATATTATTTCCTCAAAGATTAAATAAAAAAAGTTGCTCAACCGTGATAAAACATATACCCTGTTGTTAAACATACAACAATCAGGAAATTACTGCATACCATATTAATAAGGATAATGATCATGAACAAGGAACAAAAATTAAAAATTATTTCCTTGGCATAAGCTTGTTTGGTTTCGCTTGTACCAGCACTGTAGTCTTAACACAATTATCTATTATTTCTGGTTTATTTGCAGCCTCACCCAGAGCTAGATTAGACGATTGGCGCTTTTCTCCACAAACATTACAACTGGAATTTACTCTCTCAGGGTCAACCCAACCCCGACATTTCTCTTTACGCCAACCAGACCGCATAGTTGTCGATTTACCTAATACTAAATTAGGCTATGTCAATACCAAACAGAATTTTTCTGGTGCAGTTCAAAGTATTCGTATTTCCCAATTAAATGCAGATGTTACTCGCATTGTTCTAGATTTAGCACCCGGAACTGTATTAGATGCGAATCAAGTACAATTACAACCTATTTCTTGGCAGAATCCCAGCCGTTGGTTATTAACTCCCATTAATAATCTTGCTTACGCAAATTATTCTCAAACAAATAATATCCCTGGGAACTTTAATAACAATCAGCAAGCCCCTTTATTCCCTCAGTTACCCGGCAACAATAATATCCCTGGAAACTTTAATAACAATCAGCAAGCTCCTTTATTCCCTCAATTACCGGGCAATAATACCATCCCTAGTAACTTTAACAATGATACAACTACTAACAACTTCTCTGTACCAATCAATACTCAAATTCAACCTCGGGTGATTGTACCGCCTCTAAATAGCAGCAATAAACCCCAGCCTTTGAACTCTAACTCTGTTCTTCCTCCAGCTACATTTAACAATCAACCTAGTTTTGTGAGAAACACTACCCCTGCGCCACAAACTAATTTTCCTGTACCAAATTTACCTAACTATCAACAAAATAATTCCAATTTTCAGGTACTACCTTATGGTCAACCTATACCTCAACCAGGTCAATAAATATGCTTGAGCAAAATTATTCAATTAATTAAAAATAACAGAGTTTTGAAGTCTAAAATTACTCACGAAGCTTTCAAAACTCTTTCTTTCTCACTTAGAATCTTTCTGTTTCAGTTGGTGGAGCTACTGCACCTTCAGGAGTACTAAATATATTTTTAGCAGCATCATTTTGATAAACACAACTAATATTCACATCCTTGCTATCCAAATTTCCTGTAAATCCAAAGGTATTAAGACGGTTCTTACAATCTCTCACCTGAGTTGATGTTACTAACTTCTTATTTTCTAGTATCTGCCAATTATTAGTACGTAAAACGCACCCAGGACGCATACTTGATTGAGATACATAAACATTAAATGGGTTGAAAGTAAGAAATAATCTTGTATCCATTACTACTGCACTGGCTCCATATTGTACGCATATCTCAGGATTGGGTGCTTTAGTATCAATGTATTCGCGGGAAGCCACATTTGATGGCGAAAAAGTGGTATTGGAGCTAAAAGCAATACCAATTCCTATACCTAAAATAAATACCCCCGCTAAAATAGCGATGGTAGTCAAATTAAATACCGGAGATTGAGAACTAGGGGATGATTTATAGGGACTAGTAGATCTACTGGGAGGCTTTCGTCTCATGATTATTATGAATTTTGTTTTAATTGTAATAGATATTCAGATGGGTTAATGGCATTTGAGCAGTGCTTGGGAAGTTAGCTAGGGAAAGAAATAACTAGCCAGAAAGAGCCAGGGGATTAGGGAGCAGGGGAGAAACCTCGTACATGAATGTAGAGAGCAGCGAGCAGAAAAGGGATCTCCCCCATGAGTGACTGCATCAAGAAAGGAATTATTGAGAAAGAGTGCTTATGTATCGCGGCACAATTATTTCTAATTTTTCCACAAATAAATTTGGGGGCTTGTATCCTTTCCTTTTTCGCTCAGCAACGATGATCCCAGTTCATTAGTGATGCAGATCTCAGTTTGCTAGTGAGCCAGATCACACATTTTTCTCTGGAAGAAGTGCATCACAGAATGGAGAACATAAATATAGGACATTGAGATAATTCACCATGAACTTCAACTTAAGTGATGCACTTCCAGTTGTGATGTTGATTATTTGTGCTAGTACATTGCTGTCTTCTGGTATTTGCTGGACGGTACTAAAAACAAAAAAGGCTTAACCATTAATTCTGGCTGGAGGAAGAAAAACCGGTACAATGCCGGTTTCTCCTAGGGGAAACAATATCTTCATAGAGAATAATTTTCAACCCTGATTTTGATGTTGTTGATCAACCAGAAAATTTAAATAGCAAAATTAGGAGGCGATCGCATAATCCATAATGATGTTGAAGATGGGAGGTAAGACCAGTATTTTTTTCTCCTAGT
>NZ_FYBH01000268.1 GCF_900185595.1 Calothrix rhizosoleniae SC01 | reverse complement strand
ACAAAGAAGAATTTATGAACATAAATCCAAATTGATCGAAGGATTTACCAAAAAATACAACATTACCAAGTTAGTTTATTACGAAACCTATGAAGATGCTTATACTGCAATTAGTCGAGAAAAACAAATTAAAGCAGGTTCTAGGCAAAAGAAAATTGATTTAATTAACAATCTCAATCCAGGATGGAAGGATTTATATGAAGAATTTTAGGGTTGAACAAAGTAGGTAAGTGTAATTAAATTTAAGTTGTCGTTCCTCCTCGCAATGACTATAAAAGCTCGCAACAACAATCAACTCATTACCCAAAGCTTACGATTGTCATTGCGACGCAAGGAAGCAATCTCATTAATTGGTTGATAACACAAGATTTCGCGATTGCTTTGTCGTTCCTCCTCGCAATGACAGTTTGATGTCATTGCGACCGAAGGGAAGCAATCTCATCAATGTTATAAACTCAAAAAGAGGTGCCGTAGTTACATCTACGCAATGACATAAATTACCGCCATGGCTCCCCCCATCGACTACTCCAAAATCTACACCGATGCACCCGAACAGCACGCCAACCTCATACTGGGTAGCCTGCAACTGCTATTCTGGCTTTTCTTTCGTCCCACAGCATGGCGGAATCATATAGCCAGAATTGATCCCGAACTACGCCCAGACTTTTGCTTAGGTGAATTACGCCGATTTCATTGGCATCACCCTGTTTTGCGAAAGCTGCTGATACAGGCATATATTATATTACCTGTCCTTACTGGCTTATTCATTGGCTGTGTACTGTTATTAAGTGGTAATTCAAACGCAACCGTGGCGCTCGGCGTGGCGCTCGGCGTGGCAGGAGGCGTGACAGGAGGCGTGGCAGGAGGCGTGGCAGGAGGCGTGGCAGAAGGCGTGGCAGGAGGCGTGGCAGGAGGTGTGGCAGGAGGTGTGGCAGGAGGCGTGGCGGAGGGAGGCGTGGCGCTCGGCGTGGCAGGAGGCGTGGCGGGAGGCGTGGCGGTCGGCGTGGCGGGAGGATTGCGAACAAAAAAATTGTCTTATGGCGTGGCGGTCGGCGTGGCGCTCGGTGTGGCGGTCGGCGTGGCGCTCGGCGTGGTGGAGGGAGGTGTGACACTCGGCGTGGCAGTAGGTTTTATAATTATCATGTTCTTTGCCTTCCCTTATGTAATTACAGAGCCTATTGCTGGTGCTTCAGCCGGTGCAGTAGCAGGTGCTTTATCAAATATGGGGTGGTGGATAGTTATTTTGAGTAGTAATGAACATACCCAGATTATTTCTATAGCAATCATTATAAGTACTTTACTGGGATTAACTTGGGCTTGGTGGCGACCAGTAGCTTTATATCCCTTACTCTTAGCAGCAAATACCCTACTCTATCAAGCTGAACTACGGCGTTTTCGCACTCAATCCAGTCTATTACCCTGGCATCCCGCTTTTTGGGACGAACACCAACGTTTACCTATCCTGAGTCTAGAGGAACATATTATCCTAGTAGCAAAGCGTAACCCAACGGAAGGAAAAGCAGCTATAGATTATCTCAGTACTAGTCGTCAGCGATGGGCTGCACAAGCTGCACAAATTGAACTAGATGCCTGGAGTTTAGAATGCTGTGCAGATGTGAAAGATATTCGTCATACTTATCAAAAACTAACTTCTGGGGAAATAGAAAGTCCCATCAGCAACCTGCTAAATATCTTCAGTCGCATCAGTGAAGATGTCGATGCTGCTCTCAATCAGCGTAGTAACTATAACCAACGTTTAGCCTTTAAAGCTGTGATAGACAGGTTAAATACAAATTTACAGGATTTAATCCGCAGCAGCGATAAATATAGTAAACGCTTTTACCCGATCGCTAAAAGTTGGCATAAAATAATCACTGACTATGTAGAACAACTAGCAAAAGAAGTAGAACTCCGCCAAGAAATTGACTCTCCTTACATTCTGGCTGTTCCCCTCACCCAAGAGCAAGAAATTTTCAGTGGACGCAATGACATCGGAATCCGCATCGAACAATTAATTTTAGATCGCCGTCGCCCACCCCTACTACTCTACGGACAGCGACGCATGGGTAAAACTTCCCTCCTCAATAACCTGGGAAAACTCCTACCCAATTCCATTATCCCTATGTTTGTAGACTTGCAAGGTGCCCCCTCATCAGCCAGTAACTACACAGGTTTTCTCTACAACCTCGCCAAGGGGATGATTAACTCAGGGAAAAAACAAGCTGTTACCCTACCACCCCTCACCCGCGAAACTCTAGGAGATGACCCCTTCACCTACTTTGATGAATGGCTGGATCAGGTAGAAGAGGTACTAGAACAAAATACCGCCTTGTTGATGCTAGACGAATTTGAGGTACTAGACAGCGCGATTACCAAAGGACGCTTCGACGAACAAGATGTATTAGGAATGTTGCGCCACCTGATCCAACATCGTCCTCGCTTCAAAGTCATGCTGGCTGGTTCTCATACTCTTGAAGAATATCAGCGTTGGGCTAGTTACTTAATCAACGTGCAAGTGGTGTATATCGGCTACTTGAAACAAGAAGAAGCTCGTCAACTCATCGAACGTCCCGTCCAAGATTTTACCCTGCGCTACGAACCGGATGCAGTAGAGCGCATTTTGCAACTTACCCGTTGTCACCCTTTTTTAGTGCAATTACTGTGTAGCGAAATTGTCGCCTACAAAAACGAGCAAGACCCCTCTGTGCGACGACTAGCGACTTTAGGGGATGTGGAAGCGGCGGTGACAGAGGCTTTAAGTACTGGTAGTTTCTTCTTTGCTGATATTCAAAATAACCAAGTAGACGCAGTGGGACTGGCTATTCTGAAATTCATCGCAGCACAAAGAGAAGGAATAATAGTCAGTAAAAATACTATATTGCAATCAGTAAATGATGTATCAGAAAGTGCTTGGCAGCAGTTATTACAACGGGAACTGATTGAACAAGTCGGGGATGGATATCGCTTTCACGTGGAGTTAATTCGGCAATGGTTTGCACCTACAAGACTGAAATAGCATAGCACTACGTACTTAGGGCACAGACACTATTAAAAGAATCTAGAATTTAGAATTTAGAATTTAGAATTACGTTTTGCAACGGAGATTTTACCTCGACGCAAAACGCGCTGCTTTTAGAAGCAGGGGACTCTTACCCCTAAAGTTGGTTGAAGCACAAAACCTATAAACTAGCGAGAAATTTGGAAAACCCAAGATTATTTGTAACATAAAATAACAATGAGAAATTTGACTTTACGAATAACTGCATACATTTTATTCCTAGGCTTGTTGATACTACAGCAAAGCTGCGGCAATACCTCTAGTGGTATATCAGCAATCATGGACAGCAACGCCAAGGTAGAAAAGTTATCTGACGGGTTAAAGTTTACAGAGGGTCCTGTATGGCATCCCAAAGGCTTTTTACTCTTTAGTGATATTCCTGCTGACACTATTTACAAGTGGACAACTAACGGTAAACTTTCTGTTTTTCGTCGTCCTGCGGGAAATGCCAATGGTAATACTTTAGATCGTCAAGGACGGTTAATTTCCGCTCAACATAACCGTCAACTGACACGCACGGAGAAAAATGGTAAAGTTACAATCTTGGCTGAACGCTACCAGGGAAAACGTCTTAACAGTCCCAATGATGTTGTAGTTAAGTCGGATGGTAGTATTTATTTTACTGACCCACCCTATGGGATTAAAAAAGAACAGGAAGAACTCGGCTTTTATGGGATTTATCGTTGGCAATCAGGTGGAAAGCTGACTTTATTGAATCAAGAAATGGTGCGTCCTAATGGTATTGCTTTCTCCCCAGATGAGAAAAAATTATACGTATCTGATTCCAAAAAATTACATATTCGTGTTTTTGATGTCAAAGCAGATGGTACATTAACTAACGGTAAGGTATTTGCAGAGTTACCTGGACCCAAGGATAAAGGCGTACCTGATGGGATGAAAGTGGATATTAAAGGCAATATCTACTGTAGTGGTTCTGGGGGGATATGGATTTTCTTGCCAACAGGTGAACTACTGAATAAAATTGCTGTTCCCAAAGCTGTAACGAATTTAGCTTGGGGTGGTAAAAATTATCAAACACTTTATATCACAGCTGGTGAAGCTATTTATCGTATACCCTTGAATATTGCAGGCATACAACCAGGAAAGGGGAATTGATATGTTCAACTTTTGCACCTGCTCAAGTTCCTTTTTATGAGACCCCATACCAACTTATAGAAAAAATTAGAAAACCATTGCCTCCAGAACCCGACCAGCCGGAGCGTTATGACTTTGAGTATAAACGGAATGGCAGTGTTAATTTATTTGCGTATTTCCAACCATTGGCAGGGTGGCGACACATCAAAATGAAAGGGGTAGGGCTTCCCCAACCCCTAACCCTCCTTTCCTCTTATCAACCAGGGGGCCATTTCATCTGTCGTCCACCCAGGATATGTATATGTAAGTGATAAACTGTTTGACCGCCATCTGCACCATTATTAATTACTACGCGATAGCCATTTGTTAATCCAGCTTGTTCCGCAACCCTTTTAGCAGTTAGCAGTAAATGTCCCATGAGATTGCTATCTTGGGATTCTGCATTAGCTAAGTTGACAATGGGTTTTTTGGGAATTACCAGGATGTGAACGGGTGCTTGGGGCTGAATGTCTTTGAATGCTAAGGCTAGGTCATCTTCATAAACAATGTCGGCGGGAATTTCTCGACGGATGATTTTACTGAAAATCGTTTCTGTGGTTTCACTCATGGCGATGTAGTTGCTTATTTGTTAGAGATTCTAAAGGTTTAGTGCTTATTTATAAAAGAAATATTTAACTCATGCTGGCTAGAGTTTGGAGTGCATCAATAATTGGCATCGATGCCGTGAAAGTGGGGGTAGAAGTAGATATTTCTGGCGGTTTGCCGGGAATTGTGGTGTTGGGATTACCGGATGCGGTGGTGCAAGAATCCCGAGAAAGGGTCAAGGCAACCCTGAAGAATGCAGGTTTTGCTTTCCCCATGCGAAAGATTGTGATTAATCTCACCCCTGCTGACTTACGGAAGGAGGGACCCTATTTTGATTTACCTATTAGTGTAGGGATTTTGGCCGCTTCTGAGCAAGTTAAAGCTGATTTATTAGGTGATTATTTATTTTTAGGTGAAGTTTCCCTGGATGGTAGTTTGCGTCCAGTAGCTGGTGTATTACCGATCGCAGCTACGGCACAAAAGATGGGGATTGCTGGGTTGGTGGTGCCAGCAGATAATGCCCAAGAAGCAGTGGCGGTGGAAGGATTGGCTGTTTATGCTTTCAAAAATGTGGCTGAGGTTGCGGATTTTCTGAATAACCCAGTCAGTTATAAACCTGTGCAGATGGAGGATGGGGTAGAAAACCTACACACAACCTCTCTACATTCTGGTATGACTGATTTAAAGGATGTCAAAGGACAGGCTCATGCCCGTCGTGCTTTGGAGATTGCTGCTGCTGGGGGACATAATTAGATCTTATCTACATCTAAAACGATACATACCTTGCATATATAGCGTTCTACATTGTAGACATATTCACAGCGTAAGATACATCTCTTTTGAGACTCAGAAGTATTTAATTATTGTATGGTATTTTTTTGATGCTCTATTTCTCGGGAGAGAAGTACGTTGACCCTTTTTAAAATCATCAAAAAAGTTAACGTGAACAAAACGATTAGATAAAAAACTAAAGCAGAAAAAATATTATTGATTAAGCTGTTTTTTAGTGTGATTGAAGCAGCCAGCAAAAGAACTACTAACAAAGATAGTAATATTTCAAACGAAATATTAAAGTATATTTGCTCTAATATGTCTAACTTCAGTTTATATGCTTGAGGTGAGCCTTTGGTGCTACTAGCCTTTGAAGCTGCGTCGTAAACAAGAACCAATAGGTTGAACAAAAGTCCAGCAAAAATTGCAAATACATTTATTAAAACACCAACTAATTCTTTGTTTAAGACAACTCTAAAATGAACCAATAATAAAGATACCAAAAATGGGAATACAAAAAATAAAACAAGGTCAGAGATGGATTTTTTATTTGTTCTGTATTCTTTTAATGTGCTTAAATGATTTGCAACAATTTCGATAACGTTAATTTTAGAAAAAAAAGAAGATTTTTGCCCGGAAGAGTTAGATTTAGGCATCTACATTATCCCCCCAAATAGACATGGCTAAATCTTTTAAAAATGATTTAGCTCTATCATCTATTATATCAAACTTAGGGTGCCCATCTTTTACATTTACCTCAATTCCAGATATATCTTCATAATACCTTATCTTGTCATTTTCTGAAAGATTTACTGTCTTGTATGTATTGCCAATTTTGACTTCAATTTTGATATTTTCATAGTCAAAATTACTCATTTCTATGATATCGCCTATGGATGTGTCACTACCATTTGGATCTAGAAATTTATCGATTTTTCGAGAAAAATTTGAAAGAAATAAATCTGGGAAGTAGCCATTTTTACTTGCAGATAAAACCATTTCGCATTTACCATCAAACCCATGATCATCTGGCATTGCTTCACTAGATACATCCGCGATATCTTTTGGAAAGCCTTGTTTTATCAACCTAATTTTGACTATTCTGCCGTTAATATATTCTCTAATCAATCCTTTTGGAACCAAAGGGTTGATTTCTAGCATGATATCAGGAAACTTGGTGTTTAAATATTGGTTAAACCTCCTAAAAAATAAAGTTTTAATACCAAGATTATGAAACCTTTGCAAGATAACTACACCCTTATCCGATTTTGAGGGCATCCTAACCAAGAAATAATAAGGGATTAGTTCTGCGTCTAGAAGCTCTCTTTCGTAAGAAATAGTATCAGTAGATGTGTTTAACAATTTAGAACCATACCCATTTTTTCCAGCCTCAAGTAAGCCATAGATAGTCCTATTCTTTTTGTGGGTATCAATAACTTTTACTACCTCTCCAGCTTTATTGTCTATTGGATAATTAGACAAAAAAATTGATAAATACTCGTCAAAAATATCCAGGAAATCTAAGCCACATACATCCCCCAATAGCAAATAATCTTTAACATCTTTTGATTTTAGTCTTAAAGTGTATGGAGCTAGGGAAAATTTAGACATAAAAATTGAACCAATAACA
>NZ_FYBH01000108.1 GCF_900185595.1 Calothrix rhizosoleniae SC01 | reverse complement strand
GTCTTTGATGCGGAGAGTAATCATTCGTGCATTCCTTAAGGATTGATAAGTTATTAAGCGTGTTCTGAAACTGAATACACCATCTGTACGGTATATTTCGGAAAAAATGCAATCAATTTTGTACCCTATTTATGGGAGAAAAACTAAATCACTTATCTTTTGAGCCGCACCAGATTCACCCCTAACGCTTTTTAACTTATTTCGCATATCTGCTAATTTATCTGGATTTTGCAAGTAGTCTAAAACCATTTCCCCCAATTCTGAGGGATGCAATTTACCAACCAATTCTGGTACTATTTCCTCCTGTGCCCAAATATTCGGCCATGCTAATAAACCCTTGCGTTGGATAAATAACCTATTAATAGCCTTAGCAAAACCAGAACCAACTAAAGGTAAATTGGCTAATAACCCTGGTAAACCATCCCAAGCCCGCATCGCATCTAATTGTTGGGTGGGAAATAAGACAATCATCGGTATACCAAGAGAACCGAGCTCTGCGGTATTGGCTCCCACGGTGGTTAGACAAATACTGCATTGGGATAAAATCTGGTAAGCAGGATTGGCGGTAATTAGCTCTATGGTTAATCCTGTGGCTGTTTTTAATACTGGAGTATGGGAATTTAATAACTCTGCTGACGAACTTTTAAAGGTATGCACATAAGGGTTTTTTGCAGGATTGGCAAAATCAACTAAGGTTGGTAAGTCCAATGTGGGAGCCACGGGAATGATAAACTTAGTCTGGGGTCTTAGTGCGTGGATATATTCTGCGATCGCTAGTACTAAAGGCACTCCCTGAGATAATTTTGCACTTTTAGATCCTGGCAATAAACCAACTAATTCTGGACGATTGGCAGCAGAGTTGTCATCTCTCTCTTCTTCCCTAGCTGATGCAATTAAATCCCCCACCACAGTAAATTTATGTGCATATTTTGGGGATACTTTGGCTGCAACTTCTGGCTTCATGACTGCAAATCTATCGATTAAGTTATGCCATCTTGCTTCCCACTCTGCATAGACAATTGTCTTATAACCCAGTCGTTTACCAATAATAATGGAGAAAAATTGGTCGCCACCGAGAAATATAACTACCCCTTTACTTCTCCAATCCCAATTATCCTCAGTGGTTCCCCTGAGTAAAAAAGAGAAAAAATATTCTGCACCTTGCACTCTGTCCACTTCTGGATAAGATGCGGCAATATCTACTTCCTTGCCACTAGCATGGGGACAAGGGGATAAAATCACGGAAATTCTTACCTGCGATCTATCCTTTCCCAAACCCAGACGTAACGCCTTAACAACTGGACGTACCCAGGTAGTTACTTCCCCTGGACCATTGGAAAGAATGAGAATATCAATTTGGGACATTTAGATTTGAGACAGTTGTTAGTTGATAGTTGTTAGTTGATAGTTGTTAGTTGTTAGTTGTTAGTTGATAGTTATTTGTTTCATCTCCCCACACTTCTTTCCCTCCATCACTCTATCCCTCCATCACTCTATCCCTCCATCATTCTATCCCTCCATCACTCTTTCCCTCCCAATCGAGGATAATGCTCTATTAAAAACGACTCCGCCTGGGTGCGATCGCAAATTTCCCCATCTAAGGTAGCAGTTAGTAAATCATCTAACATTTCTCGATACTTTGGCCCTGGTTTGTAACCTAATTTTTTCAGGTCATTTCCATTGAGAATTGGTTGGACGTGAGTTAATTCAGTCACATAATACCAAATTTGCCTTCTCAAAATTCTCGGGCAATGTATAGCAATGAGAATTAACATTGGTAATTCATACTGACGCAATAATTTAACTATTTGACTGGGATACTCGTATGTCGGTAGGGATGCTTGTATCTCAGCTTGTGCTGTAGCTAAATTCTGTAATCGTTTAATGCCATCTTCATGTAATTGCAGATTTTTGGCAACTTTCTCCCGATATTGGGGTTCTATATGGGCAATTAAAACCTCTAGACGCATTTGCCACAATATTAAGCCATACTGATGGTCAAATCGCTGTACGCAATACTCTAATAGCTTTAAGCGCCCCAGAAGTTTTCTATCAAGCTTGAGAGTAAAATGAATGCACTTCAATGCTCCTAAACTATCTAATAATTGCAGAGCTAATCGCCAATAGGGAGCCTCTAAAATATGCTTTAATTCTGCTTTGAGTCGAGTTTGTAAAGCCGGGGCGCGATGGTTTTCTTTCGTGGTGCGATCGTAAATTCCACTGTTAATCGCGTAGCGGATATATTCTTGGGTTTGGGACTCAATTTCAAAACCGAAACGCACTGCAAAACGCACCCCACGAAAAATTCTGGTGGGATCTTCAATAAAGCTGTTGGCGTGTAACACCCGAATTTGTTTCCCATCCAAATCTATTAAACCGCCAAAGAAATCCAATAATTTACCAGCATGGGGAGGGGTAAGTTGCAAAGCTAAGGCATTAATAGTGAAGTCCCGTCGATACAAATCTTGACGAATGGAACTCGCTTCCACTTCCGGATTAGCTGCGGGGTAAGGATAAAACTCTGTTCGTGCAGTCGCAATATCTACCCACAATGAATCTAATTCGGAGTCCTTATGCCACAATAAAGCCGCAGTTTGAAAAGCTCCATGAATTTCTAACCGCGCCCCAGGATAAATCTCTTGCAGTGCTTTAGCTAATTCTACCCCAGCCCCCACATCGGCGGATTTATGAAAACCATCCACCACCAAGTCAATGTCTTGAATTAACAAAGTACCAGATACTTTCTCGGCTAACAATAAATCCCGCACGGCTCCCCCCACTAAATAGAGGTGCCAACCCCGTTGTTTTGCCTGTAAAGATGCTTTGGTGAGTAATTCCCACAAAGAAGGAGCTAGGCGTTCCCGTAATTCTGCCAAGTTGGGTAAGTTCCCTACCTCTAACTTAGTACCTTCTGGCTTTTGCCCTCTACCCTTTCCTAATTGATGTAGCTCTCGCAACACATCAGTCCGAGTGACAATACCGATTAAATTTTCATCTTCTAGCACTGGTAATCTGCCAATATCATAGGTCACCATCAAGGACTCAATTTGTGGCAATGTAGTCTCAGGTGTAATAGTTTTCAGGTTTAAGGTCATATAACCCTTAACAGGGGCATGGCTAAAACCGTGGTGTAGGGCAATATCTAAATCTCGCCGGGAAATAATTCCCACCAACTTACCCCCAGCATCCACCACCGATAAACCAGAATGTCCGTAACGCAATAAAATTCGTTGTGCTTGGGCAATGGTAGTTTCCGGGCGAATGGTACGCACGGGAGATGACATTAAATCTCGTGCCCTAGGGGGATGGGGAATTTGAGCCTTTAGCCCTGACAGCAGTTGATTTAATATATCTTGGGTATCAACTCCGCGACAATTTAAAGATGCTGCTTGGGAATGTCCACCACCACCAAGAGGCTGAAATAGCTGATTGAGATTCACATCGGGAATTTGTGAGCGCCCAATTACCGTCAATCGATAGGTTTCTCCTTCCCGACTGAGATATTCATTTGCCAACAGCAAGGCATCAATTTCTGTTAACTCCACTAACTCAGATGCCAAACTAGACAATCCCGGCACAAATCCATCTGTATTCAGAACTACCCAAGCAATTGTATATCCCCTAACGCATAAATATTGCATTTTGTCAAGGGCTATAGCTAATAGCTGCTGTAATTGTGGTGATAATCCTGGTTCTACATATTCAGCCACAACAGACAAACTAGCTCCTTGTGCCATTAACCAGGCTAAAGCGAGGGCATCCCTTGGTGTGGAACAATCATACATGAGGGAACCAGTATCTACATGGATACCCAAAGCCATCGCTGTAGCTTCTGCTGGAGTCAATTGAATTTGCTGCTGTTGTAATTTCTCAGCAATGAGGGTAGTGGTGGATCCCACTTCAGAAATATGTAATTGGGTGGCGGGAATATCTCCTTGTTGTCCCAAGTGATGATCGTAGAGAATTATTCCTTGCAATTGGGGTAAATCGAACCATGAGGCGGCCTTTCCCAAGCGATCGCGGTACTGGGTATCCACTACAATCAAAGAACGGATTTTTTTGGGGTTTACCGAACGTCTTTCAATTAAAGGATATTCATCCCGATGCAGTGCCAAAAAATCCCTTACAGGTGGATGAGCGCCCCCAGTCAAGACAATTTTACTCCCAGGTAATAGCCGTGTGAGTCCTACCGCCGCTCCTAAGGCATCAAAATCTGCTGTGGTGTGACATAAAATTAAGTCCATAATAATTATTATCGGCGATCAATAGGGGCAACACAAAGACTAAAAAGACTAAAACGATGATTTTTCTGATAATTTACAAATAGGCGAAATCTGTCAGCCCTCAGGTGCCAGATATCCTATTTTTAATACTTAGTCGTCTTGGGAGAAGGGAAAATGAATATCATATTTCAAGTTGCTTTATTAGGATTAGTCTTTTTGTCTTTTGTGATGGTAATTGGCGTACCTGTTGCCTATGCCTCTCCCCAAAATTGGATTGAATCTAAAAAGTTCCTGTGGATTGGTTCTATTGCCTGGGCTATTTTAGTTATTGCTGTGGGGGTCTTAAACTTTTTCGTAGTTTAAGCCACTGCTATGACCAGTCCCAGGCAAATAGCATGGAGAATACAGGGGTAGAAGAGTAACTGAAGAAAACATGGATTATCGAGTATAAAGAAGAAAAAGCGATCGCTTTGATTCTTGAACCATGCTTCAGGGCTCTACTGCTCCTGTCATTTCTGACAAAAAATGTGTGTTTGCCAAAAGTATAGTAGATTTAGAGGTGGTCATGGCAGTTTTTGAAGGTACCTTTACTCAAACAGAACCATTGCGATTTGCAATGGTCATTGGTCGATTCAACGATCTAGTTACCAATAAGCTACTAGAAGGGTGTCAAGATTGTTTAAAACGCCACGGTGTAGATGCTAATCCCCAAGGTTCCCAAGTAGACTACATATGGGTTCCTGGCAGCTTTGAAGTTCCTGTGGTAGCTCGCCAATTAGCACTCTCCCAACGTTATGATGCTGTGATTTGCCTGGGTGCCGTTATCCGGGGACAAACTCCTCATTTTGATGTAGTCTCATCTGAAGTCGCGAAAGGCATCGCTGCTGCGTCTTTTCAAACTGGCGTACCAGTCATATTTGGTATTTTGACCACCGATACTATGCAACAGGCTTTAGAAAGAGCAGGTATCAAAAGTAACTTGGGCTGGGAATATGCCATGAATGCCTTGGAAATGGCTAGCTTAATGCGGAATTTGCGCCCTAATATCACCCAGGCATACTCAGATAATTCTCAATCCTTACCGGCTTCTCTTCCCGGTCAAATTGTTGGGACATTGACAACTGAATCGGAAGATTTGGCTTGAAGTCAGGAAGAGGCAGGGGAGCAGGGAGCAGGGAGCAGGGAGCAGGGGAGAAACTCCATACATGAATGTAGGGGCTTGAAATAGCGATGCAGCGTGGTCTTGAGGTTTCCCCCATGAGCGACTGCATCAAGAAAGGAATCATTGAGCCTTGTGCTTATGCATCGCGGCACAATTATTTCTAATTTTTCCACAAATAAATTTGGGGGCTTGTATCCTTTTCTTTTTCGGTCAGTAGGTCGGCGTAAGAGATTCAAGGTATGTTATTACATAGGGTCTGCTGAATAACTGAAAAATATTGATTTATCAATGCTTTGAGGCTATTTTATTGGGGAAGGGCGTGCAAGGAAATTAGGATTTTAGGTTTAAAATCCTTGCATCTGTTATTCTTGATGGCAAAAAGAATAGAAATAAAGAGGCTGGAACTACTCCCTACTCCCTACCCCCACCAAAAGACTTTTATGCCTAACGGCACGCTCCGCGAACAGCAAGCCCTACATAGGTTTATTTGCGCCTACTTACTTAACTCAAGTTTGGATTAGGAATACTGAGTTTTGTTGTGGCGATCGCACAATGCCTGTGCTTTTTGTCGCAACCAGTCTACGGGTTCGTTTTCTTTCCTCTCTTCTAGCAGGGGGAAGGTATGGGGATGGCTGGGATAGAGGTTAGCTAGGGCGACTAGGCATAATTCGCGGACGTGAAAGCGATCGGAGTATTTAACATCTGATGTGGGTGATTCGTCATTTACGGCACGATCTTTTAAGATTGCTAGGGTTTGGGGGAGGTGTCGAAAGTGTTCTACTAAGGCGAGTATGGCGGTATAGCGAACATATTTATCTAGGGTTGTATCCCCAGCAGCTTGTTGGAGGAAGGTAAATGTTTCTTTTCGCTGGCTAAACTTTTTGCCTAAAGCACCAATCGCACTGCGGCGAACATATGTATCTAGGGTTGTATCCCCAGCAGCTTGTTGGAGGAAGGCAAATGTTTTTTCTTGCTGGCTAAAGTTTTGAGCTAAAGCATCAATAGCACTGCTGCGAACATATTTATCTAGATTTG
>NZ_FYBH01000266.1 GCF_900185595.1 Calothrix rhizosoleniae SC01 | reverse complement strand
ACAGTGAAGAAGGTCTTAGCGATCTTAGTCAGCAGACTTTAAGTCAAACACGTACACCCGAGGACGAAGCTACCAAGATAGGAAGTTTTATGAGCCTTGACGGAATCAAATGGATGTACACCGAAGGCACGCGCAATCCCGATGGCCTCAACCCAGACGGTTGGCATTTGGATCATGCGATTATAAATGAGCCTCATGTAACTGCGCTGAATCTTGAGTTGCTTTACGATTATCCAAACAACATTCCGCTTTATGCGAATTGGCAGCAATACTTACGCGACACACAACCGCCAATGCTAATTGTTTGGGGTAGAAATGATCCGATCTTTCTTGAACAAGGTGCGGCTGCTTATCAACAAGACGTTAGAGATATTGACTATCATATTTTTGACACTGGGCATTTCCCTTTAGAAGAAGATGCGCCACAAATTATTGAAAAAATGAGAGAGTTTTTAAGGGCGCGTGTGACAACAAATGAAATAAACCCATAGAATAGAATGGGATGGTATACCCGTGACATCTTCAGAATATAAACCATTTTCCCCCGAACCATGCCCTCCAAAATGGATAATATTGGGTCGATAATCTAAAATAGCGCGACAAATATCACGAAGACGTACCGCCAAATCATACCGCAGGTCAAATTTTTCCCGGTTTAACGACCTTTGCAAACCTTCCTGAATATCCCACGTACTTCCTCACCCACCCGTAACTGTTTGGTATGTTTGGGATTTGCTGTCAACACCAAGATTTTCTTCACTGGGGGATTACTGCTTATACTGGGAAAAGTACTGTCAGTTATTCAGTATAAGCCTTCGAGAACATACTGAGAACATCCGGAAAATTAAGCACTTACAGTGGGCGTAACGCGATGGCACAAAGTGCCCGCGCTCTTGCGATGCTCCGCTCTCTCCGCCCAAAGGGCGATCACATCTTTGAGCGCGTTCTAGGCGATAAATCTCCGGTTCGCTTACAACGCGCTCTTGGAGTAAGAAAATTTTAAGAAACGCAGACCTGTTTTTTTAGGAATTAAAGGCTAAAACGCCTGCCTGGATAAGGTTTTTATGAGCTATTACTTACTTCCAAAATTATTGAAAACAAAAAATGCTTGTAGGGCAAGAGTTTTGGGAGGTAATGCCTCCTTCCAAAATTGCCCAGCATTACCTCACTCATTTTTCTCTTTTATTGCTGATGATCGCTTTTATCCCCCTTTTCTTGCAGTCTTTGAATGTGTTTGAGTACGGGAATATATTGTTGAATCATCCAAATTAACACCTCAAGTGTTGATTCACCATCAGATAAGTAGTTACACAAAATTAATTACATAGTTATGACCAAATTCTCTCAGAATATTTTCAACAGATTTCACTAAGTGTTTCCAACTTTAATATGCTGATACTTCCAACAACTCATATTTGATAAAACGCCACAAAATTTCAATCAAATTTAACTGGGGAGAGTAAGTCGTTAAAAAGAAAAATTCTTATTTTTTTTGTTTCCGTTCTGACATTTTGTCATAGAATATATTACTGGTATGAGTCGGAGCATTATCGATAAATATAACAGTTTTTTTGGTAAGATTTTCACAAAATGTATCAATACAAGCTATCACAACTTCACTATTAATTTTACATTCAAATACATATACATCTAAATCATTTTTACGATTCATGAAAACAATGATATTTAATCTTTTACTGGCACTGGTTCTAATTTGAATCTGTTCTCCTTTTTCTTGCCAAGCATATGGTAAATAAGGAGTTAGGCAAAACCCTGTTTCATCCATATATCTTAAATCAATTTCACCTGCATCATCTTTCAGTTTAAGTTTCTCCAATGATTGTTTAGCAGCCTTTTAATCCCCTGATAGCGGCTTTCCCGCTACTTTTTTTCTCACTCTATGCCAACTGAAAATTAAATTTTTTAAAACTCGTTTTATTGTCTCTTTGCAAACTTTAATTCCCATTCTCTTTCAATGCGGCTACGCACCTTTTCTAATTGCTTGTGACTTTGTTTTACCCATAGACATATTTGTGATTTTTGTGATTTCGATAAAGTTGGTTTTCTGCTCCGTCCTTTTTTATCATACAAGCCAATAAGACTTCGTTCTTCCCAAGAAACTAACCAGTTATGAATTGTTTTACGACTTACTCCTAAAATCTTCGTTATATCTTTCATCGAGTAGCCTTCAAAACTTAACAAAAGGCAGTAAGCTCGTTGTCTAACTTGAGTATACTTACTCTATTGATAAATCCTTGTCAGTAAATTTCGAGTTTCCGAACTTAGTCCCTGAATATATCGCATTTTTTCTGTTATGTAGATTCACCCTTGGAATCTATATATTTTATTTTAAGTGAATATGTAAATAATTTTGTTTGATTACTTGTAACAACCTGGCTAATCTCTACAACTCCCAAGGATGGTACTCAGAAGCCTAACCTCTGTATCAAAAGGCTTTAGCAATTTGTGAGCAAAGGTTAGGGACAGAAAAGCCCAGTGCGTAAGGGTTGTTGCTGCCATCACCTTCTTCCCCGGTTCGTCAGCTTCTCTCTCGCAAGATTGTTGCGAGCCATTACCCCTAGGCGTAAATATACAAAACCTAGCCTAGTTGGTTTTACCGTTCTAGAAAAAAATGGGCGAACCGTGCGTTATTACTTATAACTTGCGTGGTAGCGCTATAATGCCCATTTTAAGGAATACTAGGAGAGTGTTTTGACTGCTCCCCTGCTGAAGGCGAGGGAATTCTAAAAAGATGCTACACGACGGGTTAAAACCGCTTCCCTTCGCTTCTGATTAGCTGTCACCCAAATATAAATCCGGGTGGGGTGAGTCAAAGCACCCCTACACACTCCACTCAAATCAAGTTCAAGTGTTGCGCTTACCTTGCGGATGATATTGGATGAAATCAAAAAACAAAATATTAAGACCGAGCTCACGGAGAAGCAATAAAGCTGGGGGAAGCACTCCAAAAAGTATTTTTTAGATTCTGTGAAAATTCACACTTGTTTCGGGGAACACTGAACATTGGTGTATCTCACAAGTATATGAGATTAGTGATTTTTCCTCAGGGTAAGTTTACTTGGACTGCTATTAACAGCCATGGGAACCAAAGCGTGGGTTTTAAACGCTGGTTGGTGTTAATAGTAATTTTCGCGTTTACATTTTGCGTATCTATATGTTTGGCTGGGGTGCTATCTGCATCTAGTCATAGCAATGCTTACGTCTGGGATATTCCCGATTGGATGCCTAAACCTCTTGTTCCCCTTGATAACCCCATGAACAAAGAAAAGGTAGAACTGGGTAGACATATATTTTATGAAAAACGTCTTTCTAGCAACGGAGAATTTTCCTGTGCTTCTTGTCATATTCAAGCTAGAGCATTTTCTGAACCCAAGCAAGTTTCAGTAGGAGTTACAGGAGAAAAGCATCCACGTAATTCCATGACTCTTGCAAATGTAGCATATAATTCTGTTCTCACTTGGGCTGATCCAGGGATGAAAAAGCTAGAGGTGCAAGCATTAGTACCAATGTTTGGTGAACATCCTGTAGAGATGGGTTTAAAATGGCGCACTAGAGAAGTTTTGATGACAATGTTGAAACAAGATTCCCATTATCAAAAGATGTTTGCAGAGGCTTTTGGTAAGGGTAAAAATAACATTACTATTCAAAATTTAACAAAATCCCTGGCAGCATTTCAACGTAGTTTGATTTCTGCTAATTCGCCTTATGATCGCTATCGTTATGGTGGAGATAAAAATGCCATTTCTCAGGCTGCAAAAAGAGGAGAAGTTTTATTTAATAGTGAGAAATTACAATGTTTTCAGTGTCATAGTGGTTTCAATTTTAGTGACTCCATTAAACACGAAGGTATAGGAGAGAAAATATTTTTCCACAATACCGGACTTTACAATCTTGATGGTAAAGGAAGTTATCCTGATAATAACACTGGAATCTATAAAATTACTCGTAAGCCCTCGGATATGGGTAAATTCAAAGTGCCAACATTGCGTAATATTGAACTTACTGCTCCTTATATGCATGATGGTAGTATTGCAACATTAGAGGAAGTGATTGACCATTATGCTGCAGGTGGTAGAACTATTGTAACTGGAAAATATGCAGGGGTAGGGAGTAAAAATCCTTTGAAAAGTGAGTTAATTAATGGATTTCAAATTACTCCCCAAGAAAAGCAAGATTTAATCGAGTTTTTGCGAAGTTTGATGGATGAATCTTTTATCCAAAATCCTAGTTTTAGTGACCCCAATACTAATTGACTGACAAAAGTATAGACGAAGGGAGCTGTAGTCCTTGATAGCATGAAGCGCGACACAATGCCTGAAAATATTACTGTGAAACGATTACAGAAATCAAAATGTGCTTTCCTCAGAAATCAGCGAAAAACCTTTTTTTCTCCAAATATCTTAAGATGTACCCCTCCATATTTTCTCGGACTCTCTTTCAAAAATCAAATAGGATTCCTATATTGAATCAGTATTTTCGATGATGCATCAAGATGGAAAATAAACTTTTTCTTTTGTAAAAAAATATTTAAGAGTTTATGTAGTCGTAACGATGTTATTAACACTTGGATATTGCAACAATTAGGAAACTCTCACAAAACTTTGACCTAAAACTTCATTTAAAGGCTAAAACAAATGCAAATTCGTTGGGATTAAAGTTGCATATCGTGTATTAAAAGCCTTTTTCAAGTCAACAATTCAGGGATGTATCTGCTTCAATTTTTTTGATTGATTTTGCTTATTTTACACTCGCAGATACCAAGAGGTAAGATTATGTCTTTGAACTTGTCCGATAACATGACCGATTTCTATTCGGTTGATTTCTTCGTCCAAAATAATTGGGGAAGTGGCTTTCAAGGAGGTTTTTCTTTAAGCAATGATAGTAATTCCAGACTTGATGAATGGGTAATTGAATTTACAGCTGACTTTGAAATTAAAAATATTTGGGGTGCTGAAATTCTTAGTCATGAGGGTGATAACTACGTAATTCGTGGCGCAAGTTGGAATAGAGTAGCACCCGGGGAAGAGGTCACATTTGGCTTTATTGGTGAGAGTGCTGATGGACAAATTGCTCAACCGAATGACCTTCAGCTCAATGGGGAGTTGATTGGTGATGAACCCACTTCACCAGACCCTACACCAGAACCTGTACCCCTTCCAACTGTCTCCATTGGCGATGCCACAGTCACTGAAACTGATGGGGGTTTCACAACAATTAACCTGGAAGTAGAGTTGAGTCAAACAAGCCAGGAAACTGTATCTGTTGAATACGCTACTGCGAATAATACAGCTTTCGGCAATGAAGATTATACTCCAACCACAGGCACCATTACCTTTGCGCCTGGTGAAATCCAAAAGACCATTAGCCTTGCTGTGCTAGGGGACACAACCGACGAGGACAATGAGCGTTTTTGGGTGAACCTAACCCAAGCTACCAATGCCGAAGCAGGTGATATGCAAGGTCAGGTCACCATTCTCGATAACGATTCTCCCGTTGCTTCTGCCAGCGATGATATTACCGTAGAGTTTGATATTCTCAATGATTGGGGTAGTGGCTTTACGGGTAAGATTAGCTTGACAAATGATGGCTCAACTGCGATCGAAGGATGGGAATTAAGTTTTACCACTGGTTTTGATATCCAGCACTCTTGGAATGCCATAGAAAGTTATCAGGGTAATACCTACGAATTCAGTAATTTAAGTTGGAACTCCACAATTGGGGTAGGGCAGACGGTTACTTTTGGTTTCAATGGGTCTGGAGACCCCTATGCAAGCAACTTTATATTTAACGATAATCCTGTTGATAATACTCCAACACCAGCTCCCGAACCAGAGCCTACACCGGAACCTGCTCCACTTCCAACTCTCTCTATCGGTGATGCCAGTATTACAGAAGCCGACACAGGGGTGACTACAATCAATCTGAATGTCGAGTTGAGTGAAATAAGCCAGGAAACCGTATCTGTTCAATATGGAACCAATAATGGTACTGCCATAGCAGGTTCAGACTTCACAGCAGTCACTGGTATTCTCAACTTTGCACCAGATCAGACAAGCCAAACTATCAGTATTTCCATCCAGGGGGATCTTCAGGTTGAGGACAATGAAACGTTCTCGGTTAAGTTATCGAATCCATCTGGAGCCTTATTCTTAGATGATACGGCGACAGTAACAATCCTCAATAATGATACTCCCCCTAGCGATTTGCCTGATTCCTTGATTCCTCCTTCTTCAGGCAACTTTAACTATGGAGAAGCATTACAAAAGTCTTTTCTCTTCTTTGAAGCTCAACGTTCTGGGGATTTAGATGAAAGTAACAAGCGTATTGACTGGCGAGGAGATTCTGCCCTCTCAGATGGTGCTGATGTAGGACGGGATTTGAGTGGTGGATACTATGATGCTGGAGATCATGTAAAGTTTGGTTTACCAATGGCTTATAGCATGACGATGTTAGCCTGGGGTGCCCTTACTTACACAGAGGCTTATGAAACCATGGGGCAATTAGATGAAGTGATGGAAGCTATTCGTTGGGGAACGGATTATTTCCTTAAAGCCCATGTGGTTGAAAATGGAGAGACTCAAGCCTTTTATGCTCAAGTAGGGGATGGTCATGTGGATCATGCTTACTGGGGAGCACCAGAAGATATGTCTATGAACCGACCATCCTTTGCTGTGACTCCTAACAATCCTGGCACAGAGGTGGCAGCAGAAACCGCTGCTGCTTTAGCTGCTGCTTCTATTCTCTTTAGAGAACAAGGTGAGGTGGAATATGCTAATACCCTGTTAACCAATGCACAACAACTTTACGATTTTGCCGATACCTATAGAGGCAAATATTCTGACTCAATTCCCAATGCAGCAAGTTTTTATAACTCCTGGAGTGGGTACCAAGATGAGCTAGCCTGGGGAGCTAGTTGGCTTTATGATGCCACGGGTGATGCAGCTTTCCTGGAAAAAGCTGAATCTACTTACCAGAGTGGGAATTTAAGTTCGGGCTGGACAATTAATTGGGATGACAAGTCCCATGGTGTTGCGGTAAAGTTGGCTCAACAAGCTGGGGACAACAGCTATTCCCAGGATGTGGAAAATTGGCTCAATGCCTGGACTGATGGTCACAGTGGTGTCCAAATTACAAATGGGGGATTACGCTGGATTAGCCAATGGGGGTCTCTGCGCTATGCTGCCAACACAGCATTTGTGGCAGGGGTCTATGCAGACACCGTCAATGATCCTAATGGTAAATATAGTGACTTGGCTGGGACGACAGTGGATTACTTGCTTGGGGATAATCCAAGGGGGTCAAGTTATGTGGTGGGTTTTGGGGAAAATGCACCTGTGAATCCCCATCACCGCTCTTCCCATGGGGGCAATTGGGCTGACTTTAATAGCGTTATTCCCAATAACAATATTCTCTTTGGTGCGCTGGTGGGTGGACCAGCTTCAGCAAATGACTTTGACTATCAGGACGATCGCACTAACTATATCACTAATGAGGTGGCTTTAGACTACAATGCAGCCTTCACGGGTGCTCTTGCCCGTAGTGTCAATGAATACGGTGGTGATCCTCTCACTCATGCTGAGTTAGATGCCCTACCGGGAATTAGTGTACCAAGTGACATTATTGTTCCCTAATGTCGCTTGACATCCTCATCCTGCTAACCGCAAGCGGTGTAGCGGGAGATTCCAAAGATTACTCTTTGAGCTTCCTCTTTCCACGAGTCGGCTTATTTGGACTGATATGAACTCATCCCATGAAATATGTACAAGGATCACCATATCGAACGAGGTCACTTTTTGAGGTAATGCTAGACAAGATTGTTGCAAGTCATTACCCCTAGGCGTAAATATACAAAACCTAGTCTAGTTAGTTTTACTGTTCTAGAAAAAATGGGCAAACCGTGCGTTATTACTTAATTACTTGCGTGGTAGCGCTATAATGCCCATTTTAAGGAATACTAGGAGAGTGTTGTAATTTCAAGATTCAAGAGTTGCTATGAATACATTCTCTTCCTGGTTGCAGCAATTGCGACAATGGTTGCGGACTTTAACAGCCATCTGCTTACTATTTCTTCTGACAACATGGACATTGCCCGCACAAGCAGCCTCCAATATCGATCGCAAACTTGAACAACAGGTATTAGAAATTATCCGCAAAAATCCCCAGATAGTTGTAGAGTCTATACAGATTTACCAACAACAGCAACAACAGAAAATACAAACTAATAGAGAAAGATTTTTACAGGATTTAAAAGCCAATCCCCAAGCCGTAATTGGTAATTCCCCCACCACTGGTTCCCCTACACCGAAAATTTTAGTGATAGAGTTTTCTGACTTTGAATGTCCTTATTGTGGGGAAGCACAGAAAACATTGGATTCTTTAATGGCTAAGTATGGTGACAAAGTGCAATTAGTTTACAAAAACTTCCCTTTAAGCAGCATTCATAAACAAGCCATACCAGCAGCTACAGCAGCCTTAGCAGCACATAAACAGGGTCTATTTTGGGAATATGATGGTGCTTTATTCAATAATCAAGATGACTTGGGTGAAACCTTATATTTAGATATCGCCCAAAAACTGAACTTAGACTTAGAAAAATTCAATCGAGATCGTACAATTGTAGAGAAGGAAGTTGCTAGGGATACGGAATTAGCAACAAACTTGGGACTTTCTGGTACGCCTTTCTTTATCATTCAAAGTGAGAAGGCTTCCGGTGCGGTTCAATTATCTGAATTGCAGAAGATATTGGAAGATATGAAATAATAATTCCATCAGCCAGATTTATTGGATATTTGGCAAACCTAAACTCTCCAATTTTTTCAAAAAGTCGGAGAGTTGAATGATTCACAAATAGGGATAGAATCTAGAAGCCACTACGCGATCGCTATTTTTGATCGCAATATATTTTATTTATAGCTATAGCCAGCCAAGTTAGGACGTTTTTCAGTTGATAGTCCTTTAGTCCAACAATACTGTCATAATCAATATATTTATTTCTATATACTCAGAGAATAAATTATATAAAGCAAAAAGCGCTCGGGAGTGTTGCCGTGTTTCCACCCCAAACGCTTTTTGTTTCACTTGCTCCTCACACACAAATATAAGTTAGCATGATCTTTTTGAAAACGCAAGTGTTTTGTAATTATTTTTTTTGCCACAACCTCAATGGCTGAGAAATAGGGAGTTATGAGGGATTTTACCCGAATGGCACGAAGTTAAGACAAAACCTGGTTAGGGTAGGGTTTAGCGTGTAGTGTTAAGAGATATTCAATTTAGTGCTTGAAAAAAATTCTCTTCTTCTTCATTCCCTACACCCCATACCCCACACCCTACACCCCAAAGCCAGTAACATCAGGGGTTTACGCTTAACAAGAGTGCCATTCGGATTTTACCTTTGTCTCTCCTTCTCCCCTCTCACACTTGTTAATACCTCTGCCAAATACTTATACTCTTCTATGGAATTATAAATCTGAGCCGATATCCGCATCAATAACTTTGGTTTCTCTTGCCAAGGAGTCAGAGGTACTTCAATAGCAAAATGATCAAATAACTGATCATGTATCGATGCAAAATCAAGATTTTCCCAAGATTCTGGCATAGGAATCACCGCCATAGAACCAATCATATTCTCAGGACATGGTGGTAATACCTTCAATGCATCACACAACACCTCTCTTCCCTGACAAACTAATTCATGATTGCGCTGTCTTAACTCATCCCACCCGCCGGATAACAACGAACTCATAAACTTAATTGCTTCTGCTACACATATATAAGCTGTGGGATCATCAGTTCCCATCCAGTCAAATTCCAATTGAAAAGAACTTTTATCTGTACGGGGAGAATTCGCACCATGACTAATTGTTAGGGGACGAATTTCTGACTGCTTATCCCTTACCACATATAAAAATGCAGCTCCTTTAGGCGCACACAACCATTTATGACAATTTCCAGTGTAATAAGTCGCCCCAATTTCTTGTAGATTGAGGGGAATCATTCCCGGTGCGTGGGAACCATCTATCAGGGTATCTACACCACGTAAATTTAATTCCCTGACTAATTCTGGAATGGGTAAAATTAATCCTGTTTGACTGGTTATATGATCCAACAAAACTAGCTTAGTTTTTGCTGATACTCGCTCTAACACTGCTGCTATTACCTGTTGGGGTGATTCCAAGGGAAAGGGAATTTTCGCCACTACTAACCGCGCATCGCTACGACTGACAACAAAATCTAGAGCATTGCGACAAGCATTATATTCGTGGTTGGTTGTCAGTAATTCATCATCTGGGGAGAAATGTAGAGAACGTAACACAGCATTAACCCCTGTTGTCGCATTAGGGACAAATACTAAATCCCGCTCATCAGCACCAATGAAATGAGCCAGTTGGTTTCTAGATTCATTAATTAGTGGTTCCCATTCTCTAATAAAAAAACGAACTGGTTCTGCTTCTAATTTTGACCTGAGCTGCTGTTGCATAGATAGCACAGCTTGGGGACAAGCACCAAATGAACCATGATTGAGAAAGGTTATATTTGGGTCTAATGACCATAATTCTCGGATATTGGGGATTGGAAGTCTAAAGTTATGACCTTCATACTTCATATCTCGCCCCGATGAATTTAGTAAACTCCCCAGGTAGGATTCGAACCTACGACCAATCGGTTAACAGCCGACCGCTCTACCACTGAGCTACTGAGGAATGCAACGATTATTAATCTTAAAGTAAACTACAGAAAATTGCAAGTAATTTCCCAAATTTTTTATTTTTTTTTGTGATTAGTGGCTGAAATGATTTCCTCGAACAGGTTGTGGGGAATGTGGGGAATGTGGGGAGAATGAAGAATTACTAAGCTTTTTACACAAAATTTCTTTCACAATCTGAAATATCAAATCTCAAATAGTATAAATCTAAGATGTGCCAAGCTCCGCTAATATCATCAGGGGATGAAATTGTTCACGGAGACTGACTTGGTGATAATACTAATCTATTTGAACCCCATACGTAATTCAGCTAGACGTTGCCTTGACTTAGGATCGATGGAATTAGCTAAGAATCTTCCCTTAGATTGTTTTAGGGGTTGAGATTTCTTTCTGACTCGGCAAACACTGTCTTGGACTCGATAACATAGCTGTTGTGCAGAGAGCCATTCTGCTCCATAGCCTTGAACTGTGAGTTGCTGTGCTCGGTCAGATGTAGCTACAATGACACGGGAGATTAAAGATTGAGCTATTTCATGTCGAAGGGATGCACAACTCTTTTCAATGTATGTGTCGGCAGTTTGCTCAAATTCCGTATAGTATACCGATACATTGCCGGTAATTATTTGATGATTACTAGAAGTGTTTTGATAATGAGCATCAAATACGATTTTCGTTTGATAATTCTCAAAAGCACTATAACTAATCAAAGCTTCGACTAATTCCCACCGGGCTGCTTCTAATCCCGCAGTATCTCGGGTTTTCTTCAAACAAGACCAAGCGCCAATGATATTGTAGCCGTCCACCAGCAAAACGGCTTGGGAGAGTGAGCGGGACATGGTTCTGAATCACTATTTTCTAGAGTTAACAAAAATCATTCATAATTTTTATAGTAATTCAATCATTCCTTGTAATAGTGTGTTACAAAAATGAAAAAACCCGGATTTCGTGATTTAGGTTCACCTACATAAACTCAAACCCCCTACACATGGTTGTTTGCAGGCTAGGAAATAAAATTAGGAAAAATCCTGTATGCTTGTATCCAAGAAGCTAAAATTATTTATTTACATAGCAGATACTGGGATTTTGCTCTGATATATAGGACACAATCTGTTAAATTTATAGTATCCTGACACAGTAACTACCAAAGGAGCGATCGCTGTTCAAAGATCCTGTTAGAAATCCTCCTATTTTAAGTATTATTGCTCAGCAAACCTGAATGTATCTGTCCGAGATAACACTTGAAACTTAAGTATATATTCCCTTGTAAATTTCTATGTATTATGAAAAAATTATACATTAATTTTTAAAACCCAGTCTATAACAGACATCGCAGTAATACTTAAGTAAAAAAGTCATAATTGAAACTCTTGCCAGGAAGGTTCACATTCCAAAAAAATACAAAATTTCAGATTTGTCTCCAATATAAGCTAACCTAAAATACTCTAATACAGATGATTCGTTTACAGAGCATCCTCTTGCAGGTGCTGCTGAACTTCTTGTTCGTTTCTGGGGAAATGCACCATGTCCTTTGTTCCTTTGCACATTCACAGTGACTATAGTTTGCTAGATGGCGCTAGTCAGCTACCAAATTTAGTCGATAAAGCAATTGAATTGGGTATGGAAGCGATCGCACTTACGGATCATGGTGTAATGTATGGTGCGATCGAATTAATCAAAATTTGCCGCAACAAGAATATTAAGCCAATCATTGGTAATGAGATGTACATTATCAATGGTGATATTACTAAGCAAGAACGTCGCCCTCGCTATCACCAAATTGTCTTAGCTAAGAATACTCAAGGGTATAAAAATTTAGTTAAATTAACTACTACTTCTAACCTCAAAGGTGTACAAGGTAAAGGCATTTTTTCTCGCCCTTGTATTAACAAAGAATTACTCAAGCAATACCATGAAAATTTAATTGTGACTAGTGCTTGTTTGGGTGGAGAAATACCCCAAGCGATTCTGAGTGGTAGAACAGATGCAGCTCGGAAAGTTGCTAAATGGTATAAGGAAGTGTTTGGAGATGACTATTATTTAGAAATTCAGGATCATGGTTCCCAAGAAGATAGAATCGTCAATGTAGAAATCGTCAAAATTGCCAGAGAATTAGATATTAAGTTTATTGCCACCAATGATTCCCATTATATTTCTTGCTTTGATGTAGAAGCCCATGATGCTTTGCTTTGTATTCAAACTGGGAAGTTAATTGTTGAAGATAAAAGGATGCGTTATAGCGGTACGGAATACCTCAAATCGGCTGAAGAAATGAAACAATTATTCCGCGACCATTTAACAGATGATGTCATTGAAGAAGCTATTAATACCACTTTAGAAGTTGCCGATAAAATTGAACCTTACAACATTTTAGGAGAGCCTCGTATTCCTAATTATCCCATTCCTTCCGGTCATACTGCTGATACTTATGTAGAAGAAGTTGCTTGGCAAGGACTTTTAGATAAACTTAATCGTAAATCCCGCAACGAAATCGATTCAGCCTATAAAGAAAGGTTGGAATATGAATTAAAAATGATTCAAAAGATGGGATTTTCTACATACTTTTTAGTAGTTTGGGATTACATCAAATTTGCTCGAGATAATAAAATCCCTGTGGGACCAGGAAGGGGTTCGGCTGCCGGTTCTTTAGTCGCTTATTGTATGGGAATTACTAATATTGACCCCGTACATCATGGGTTACTCTTTGAGCGATTCCTCAATCCTGAACGAAAATCCATGCCTGATATTGATACAGATTTCTGTATTGAACAGCGGGATAAAGTGATTGATTATGTAACTCATCAATACGGGGAAGATAAGGTAGCTCAAATTATTACCTTTAACCGCATGACATCGAAAGCAGTATTAAAAGATGTCGCCAGGGTGTTAAATATTCCCTACGCAGAATCAGATAAAATGGCAAAAATGATTCCTGTATCTAGGGGTAAACCAACTAAGTTAAAAGTGATGATTTCTGATGATACCCCTGAGCCAGAATTTAAACAAAGATATGACAATGAACCCCATGTACGTCATTGGTTAGATATGGCGATTAGGATTGAAGGAACTAACAAAACCTTTGGTGTTCATGCAGCCGGGGTCGTTATTTCCGCCGAACCATTAGATGAAATCGTTCCTCTGCAAAAAAATAATGATGGTTCTGTAATTACTCAATATTATATGGAAGATTTAGATTCCTTGGGATTGTTAAAAATGGATTTCCTGGGGTTAAGAAATCTCACCATGATTCAGAAAACCATTGATTTAATTGAAGCCAGTCAACACTTTACAATCGACCCTTATGAAATTACTGCTCAAGAGAGAAAAGCACAGCGTATATTAGCAGAGGGAAAACACACTAATCTACCAAAAGAAGTACAGAAAACCTATGATTTGCTGGAAGCAGGAGAATTGGAAGGGATATTCCAATTAGAATCTTCGGGGATGAAACAAATTGTCCGGGATTTGAAACCTTCTAATATTGAAGATATCTCTTCCATTTTGGCATTATATCGACCAGGGCCATTAGATGCAGGATTAATTCCTAAGTTTATTAATCGTAAACATGGTAGAGAAGAAATTGCCTACGATGATCAAGTTTTAGAACCAATTTTAGATGAAACCTATGGAATTATGGTCTATCAAGAGCAAATTATGAAAATTGCTCAAGATATGGCTGGCTATTCTTTAGGACAAGCCGATTTGCTGCGTCGAGCTATGGGTAAAAAGAAAGTTGCGGAGATGCAGAAGCAGCGAGAAAAGTTTATTGATGGTTCAGCCAAAAATGGAGTTAACAAGAAAACAGCTGAAGAATTATTTGAGCAAATGTTGAAGTTTGCCGAGTATTGCTTAAGCTATGATACAAAAATTTTGACAGTAGAATATGGCTTAATGCCCATTGGAGAAATTGTCGAGAAAGGTATTGAGTGTCAGGTATACACCGTTAATCGTCATGGTAATGTGTATACCCAACCCATTGTCCAATGGCATCATCGAGGAGAACAAGAAATTTTTGCATATGAGTTAGAAGATGGTTCCACTATTCAAGCTACAAAAGACCATAAATTTATGACTACAACTGGGGAAATGTTACCAATTGATGAAATATTTACCAAAGGATTGGATTTATTGCAAGTCAAAGGTTTGCCAGAATAGTTGCTCCCAAATTAAGTAGGTAGGCGTAAAAAATTATCGTTTGGATAAGGCAGGGGGCAGGGGGGCAGGGAGCAGGGGGAAAAAGAGTTTTAGGCTTATTTACTTTTCTTCACATAGTTTGGTTTTATTGTACCGACTTACTTACCAAATTTGTTTTAAACTTTATGGCAAATGATATTTTCACCACAATGAAACCATTATTTCCGACTTTATTAATTCCAGCGATCGCTTTTTCTGTTTCTATTTCTTTTTCTAGCCCAGCCTTAGCAGCTATTCAAACTCAAGTAGTTGACTATAAACACGGTAATCAGGTTTTACAAGGGTACTTAGCATATGATGATGCCATTAAAGAAAAACGTCCTGGAGTATTAGTAGTTCATGAATGGAATGGATTACAAGATTATGCCAGAAAACGTACCACACAATTAGCTAAACTTGGTTATGTTGCCTTTGCCATAGATATGTATGGTAAAGGGATTCGCCCTCAAAATCCCCAAGAATCAAGCAAGCAAGCCTCTATTTACCGTCAAGATAGAAAATTGATGCGGGAACGCGCTACCGCAGGTTTACAAGTATTACAAAACAATCCTCTAGCTGATGTTAAACGCATCGCTGCCATTGGTTATTGTTTTGGTGGTGGTACGGTATTAGAATTAGCTCGCAGTGGTGCTAATATTGCAGGTGTGGTTAGTTTTCATGGCAATCTTGACACTCCCAACCTCAAGGACGCTAAAAATATCAAAGCTAAAGTTCTAGTCTTGCATGGTGCAATTGATCCATTTGTACCAGAAGAGCAAGTACAAGCATTTCAAGCAGAGATGGAACAAGCCAAGGTAGACTGGCAATTAATCTCCTATGGTGGTGTGGTACATAGTTTTACTAACCCTGCATCAGCCCATAATTCATCTAAGGGAGTTGCTTATAATCAGTTGGCTGATAAGCGTTCTTGGCTAGCAATGAAACAGTTATTTACAGAAATATTTCAGAAAAAATAGCCCACAAATTCTTTATCAGTCGTACAAATTTACAACTTAAAATTATTGGGGCAATATTGAAATTATAGTTTTATCCAAACCAGTGAGATGGCTCACAAGCAGGTTTAACTGTTGCACATAAATGGTGGCTAATCCATTCAGATTTTTCTTTGATGATTGATTGAATTCCTTGATGAATTAAACCTTCAATGTGTATTTGATGCTCTAATGGATTACGAGGTAATTTATCACTCCAATCACAAACATTGTTTGCTTCCCTACTATTGTAAAAGCAAGGAATACGTTTAAAAACATAAGCGATTAAGTCTTGTCGT
>NZ_FYBH01000195.1 GCF_900185595.1 Calothrix rhizosoleniae SC01 | reverse complement strand
AATCATCCCTTCAAATTTCTACTTTATTTAGAGTGGGTACTATTGACACTAGCAATTATCTCAACTCTTTCTCCATTTAAGTTACGCGTATTTTTCAATCAATCTCCTGAACTGACAGTTTGCAGTTTGATTCTTTTTGGATTGATGGGTTTACGATTACCTAATTATAAACAAAAGCATAAAATTATTTATACTATTGTTGAAATAATTTTAATTGTAGTTACTAACTTTCTAGGAAGTACACCTGCCCGTTTATTTACATTCTTATATCTCATCTTAGTAACCCGTAGCTGCCTGATTTTTCAAATATATGGTCGCTTAGTTGTTACTTTTCTGTCATTTATTCTATTTGTATTAACATTAATATGGCGCTTATCTCAAATAAAAATACCACCAATAATTCAAGAACGTATAGGATTTTTAATTTTTAGTTTTGTCCTGTTATTTGGATTGACATTATTATTCTTTTTTTTGATGATTAATACTTTAATTACAGAACGTAAAAACCGTGAAAAATTAGCGATCGCCAATCAAAAACTCCGGGAATACGCACTAAAAATAGAAGATCAAGCCATCTTAGAAGAACGCAATCGTATTGCTAGGGAGATTCATGATTCTTTAGGACATTCTTTGACTGCTTTAAATTTACAATTAGAAACTGCTATGAAGTTATGGCAATCTCATCCTTTAAAAGCACAGGAATTTCTGAAAACTGCTAAAAAGCTAGGTTCTCAGGCATTACAAGATGTTCGTCATTCAGTTTCCACCATAGTTTCTCTACCTATACAACATCAATCTTTAGAAGTAGCAGTTGCAGATTTAGTAGATAATATTGACCAAACAACTGGGATTAAAACTCACTTAAATATTGCTTTATCTTATACTCCTTCTAGGGAATTTTCTACAGCTGTTTACCGGATTATTCAAGAGTCATTAACAAATATTTGTAAATATGCCCAGGCAACAGAAATTTACTTAGTCATTACAAATACAACAACTAATTTTCAACTAAAAATTGAGGATAATGGTATAGGATTTAATGTAGCACAAAACACTACTGGCTTTGGGATTAAAAGTATGCGCGATCGCACTATCTCATTAGGAGGCATTTTTCAGATTAATAGTAGTCTTGGGGATGGTTGTCAAATTATTGTTGATATTCCTTTAAATAAGATGAATCAGTAAAAAATATGATTAATTAATTTAGCCTAAATCAAAAATGACCAAATTTATTAAAATTTTATTAGTAGATGACCAAAGCTTAATTCGTCAAGGATTAAAAGTATTATTAGAATTAGAACCTGATTTAGAAGTAATTGGAGAAGCGGAAAATGGAGACATAGCTTTGAAAATGATGGTAGAACTAAATCCAGATGTGGTGTTAATGGATGTGAGGATGCCAATTCTGGATGGAGTAGCAGCAACAAAAGAGATAAACACACATTTCCCGAAGGTTAAAGTTTTAGTGCTGACGACTTTTGATGATGACGAATATGTACAACTAGCATTGCAAAATGGTGCAATGGGTTATTTGCTGAAGGATACACCCTCAGAAGAGTTAGCCATTGCTATTCGTGCTGTAAATAAGGGATATACTCAATTAGGGCCAGGAATAGTCAAAAAATTGATGACTCAATTTTCAGGTAGTAAGAATCATCAATCTTCTCCGCCTCCTCCAGCTAATTTAGTAGAATTAACTCCTAGAGAAAAAGAAGTTTTACGATTAATTGCTACGGGTGATAGTAATAAAGAAATTGCAAAAAAACTATATATTTCTGAAGGGACGGTTAAAAACCACGTTACTAATATTTTAAATCGTTTAGGTCTACGCGATCGCACCCAAGCGGCAATCTTTGCTAATTCCTTTTTTGATTACCTACAGGAGTCCATTGATTGAATTTACAACAACCTCGTGGTCTTTAAGTACATTAGTAACAAATTTATCTTTTAGGTTCCACAGTCCGCCCTGATAACCAAACAATGAACGGGACTATATTGCTTAAAAGTGGCTGCACTGACACCATTAAAAACAAATAGGCAGTATTTAATACTGCCTCAGAAAACTCATCCTTTGACTCGTGGATATCGCTGCATTAATTCTCGCACCTGCTCAGCATGATAAGAACTTCTTGTCAATGGTGATGAAACAACTTGTAAAAATCCTAATTCCTCACCAAAAGCTTGCCAATTAGCAAATAAATCGGGATGAATAAAGTTATTAACCTGCAAATGTTTTGAACTGGGTTGGAGGTATTGCCCAATGGTTAAAATATCACAATCAACGGCGCGTAAATCCTGCATACAGGCGCGAATTTCTGCATCAGTTTCTCCCAATCCCACCATAATGCCAGATTTTGTGTAAACCCAGGGAGCGATTTGCCGCGATCGCTCTAATAATTCCAGAGTGCGTTGATAATCACCTTGGGGACGTACCCGTCGATACAAACGAGGAATAGTTTCCGTATTATGGTTGAGGACTTCTGGTTGTGCGGTAAGAATTATTTCTAATGCTTCCCAGTTACCACATAAGTCGGGAATTAAGACTTCTATAGTTGTGTGGGGGGAGACTTGGCGGATTTCTTGAATGCAACGGACAAACTGAGAAGCACCACCATCTGGTAAATCATCCCGATTAACAGAAGTAATGACAACATGATTAAGTCTCATGCGGCGTACAGCTTCTGCTAACCGTGTGGGTTCCGTGGGATCTAAAGCTTGAGGTTTCTTGTCAAAATCAATATCACAATAAGGGCAAGCACGGGTACAAGCTGGGCCCATAATTAAAAATGTAGCAGTACCAGCATTAAAACATTCACCAATATTAGGACAGGATGCTTCTTCACAAACCGTATTCAGGGATAAATCCCGTAAAATTTCCTTAATATTGCCCACACGCTCCCATTGAGGTGCTTTTACTCGTAACCAGTCTGGCTTAACAGTCATACAAGTTTAGATTTTGGATTTTAGATTTTAGATTTTAGATTGATTTTACAGATAAATCTGGGAAATGATGGATTACCTTACCACTTTACTAGGGTGCAATCGGGGAATTTAGAGGTCACAATCTGTTTTCACTCAAAAATGTATATTCAAAGAGGGAAAAAACGGAAATATTAAGAGGAAGGAAATTTAGAAGCAGCTTTTTTGCTGGCTGCATGGGATGCTTCTATAAGTGGCGCTGCCATCTTTTTCATCGTTTGCACTAATTCAGTACTGGCTTTTTCTGGGGAACCGACTCCAAAGGGTGGTGCGGGATTATATTCCAGCAGTAGCTCGATAAACTTGGCAGTATCCTCACCGCAAAGTATGGCTACAACCTGGAGAGCAAAATCAATCCCCGCAGTTACCCCGCCTCCTGTGATTCGATTGCGATCGCTCACCACTCTTTCTGTAATTACTTGTGCACCCATCAATTGTAGTTGTTCCCGAAATGCCCAGTGGGAAGTTGCTTTATAACCCTGCAATAATCCCGCCGCTCCTAAAATTAGGGAACCTGTACAAACGGCAGTAATATACTTAGCTGTCTGAGCCTGTAATTGTAAAAATGTCAGCATTTGTTCATCTTGCATCATTTCCACTGTACCAAACCCTCCACCAGGTACGCACAACACATCTAATTGAGGACAGTCAGCAAAGGTAGTATTAGGTAAAATAGTTAACCCACCACTACTTACCACAGGTTCGAGGGATTTCCATAATAGTAATACTTCAGCATTAGGAATTTGTGAAAAAACTTGATGAGGTCCAGTAATATCTAGATGGAACATATCAGGATAAATAACTAGACCGATAATGTATTTTTGTTGTTCATTCATACTATAAATTTCCGAGTGTTTCTTTGCGTAAGTTATATAATAGAGGAATAGCTGTTACCTTGTGGATTAGTCAAAACACAGTCAAACAAACTTGGAAACAAATTTTTCGCCAGCTAAATATATCTATTCCCACGGAGATGGGACCAAAATTGCTATCACATCGCTGATTATTTTTCAGGTTTTGGAAATTTTTGAAAATGGCTGGTTTCTTGATTTTGTATAGTGCGAATACAATCAGACAAAAGTTTCAAAATACTGGTGTTACCGGCTTTTTACATAGATGATATTGAAGTCTAAAGAGACTATTAATTGAACTACGGACAACATTTAATGTTCATGCATATTTCCATGAAGCAAGCGATCGCTAAATGAAAAACTCAAGCACAATAGGATAACAAGTTTGAATCTCTGCTTCTGGTTAATAGCAACTACATTAATTATTTGCAGTGTGGTTGAGGAGTAATACCAACAAATGTATTAACTTACTGACACTTAAAAATTGGGAGAAAGATAATATGGATATTAAGAAACTCCTACGTAAATATGCAGCCGGAGAAAGAAATTTTCAGAGAGTAACTCTACACCAAGCCAAATTATCTCGCATAGACTTAAGTGGTGCTGATTTGAGTGGTGCGGACTTAAGTGGCGCAGATTTAAGCCGAGCAAAATTGAGGGGATGCAAATTAAATTGTGCCAATTTGACTGATGCGGATTTGAGTGGCGCGGATTTAACTGGTTGCGATCTTACCGAAATTAATTTAATTGGAGCGGATTTAATTAATGCCAATCTCAAGGGAAGTACATTATATCGAGCAGATTTGAGAAGTGCGAATTTAGTTAGGGCGATTATGTTAGGAACAAGCCTAGTAGATGCCGATATTAGTGGTGCAGATTTGAGTGGGGCTAATCTCTGTGATGCAAATTTAATGGGCTGTAATCTTGATGAAGCTGAGATGCGAGGTGCGAACCTAACTGGAACAAAAATTGCTCAGGAAAATCTTGATGAAACAATAAACCACGATACTGGTTTATCTCATAAATGGGTGACTTGGGCTGGTAGCTGCTAATTTATAACTTACACCCATACATAATAAATTTTTTGTAGACGCATTCCTTTTTTAAGTCACATTAATGTGACTTAAAAAAGGATTTTTTGACTATGGCAAGTGATTTTCTATCTAAAACCCAAAATTGTATAACTTAATTTTAAGAAGATTTGATTTGAGATTGTTAATCATAGCACCAAGCATTAGTATGTTTGTTGCCAGTAAAAAAAAGAATAATGAAAACATCAAAATTATTAACTGTAATTACAACCGGTATATGGCTGATTGCACCAAGTATGGTAAGTGCTCATATTAAAGGCGTAGCAAAACAAACAACTAGGAATGTCCCTGTTAAAAATCAAGCGATCGCACAAACATTTTATCCTCCTGTGAGCAATCGTCAAGGTTTAATGGTACAAGGTCAGGGAGAAGCTAGTGCTCCTGCTGATAGGGCAAATATTCAATTATTTTTAGCCTCCCAAATCAGACGTATCAGTCCTTCTAGAAAAACTCCTACTCCTACAAAACAAGGTTCTCTGACACGGGCAACTTTACAGCCTATAATTGATGCCATTGTGACTCAAGGAGTACCCAGCAATAATATTGATGTGAATATCGGTGCTAGTGCTTCCTATTCTGGCTATCCCTATAGACAAAATCCCAATAATGCTCAATTATCGGTGAAAGTAAGTCAGCCTACCCAAGAAAAAATCCAGGAAATTGTCAAAGTAGCAAATAAAACAATTGCTACAAACAAAGATTTTATTTTGAGAAGGATAAATGTAAATTATGAAGTAGATGACTGTCAAGCTTTGGAAAAACAAGCCTACATCGCAGCAGTTAAAGACGCTCAAAATCGTGCGAACATACTTGCTCAAGCAATGAATGTCAAAATTGTCACTACTCCTTCGATAATGGAGTCTCCTTGGTCTAATTTCTTCCCTTCAGCAGCAGCTTCTAATTGTAGTTCCAAATCTGTTTTTTCTTTTTATCATCTAGTACTTTCCAACAACCCTATAATGCCTCTGAACCACCGGAAGTAAAGCTCAGAAAAGATATTTATGTAACTTATAGGATCAAAAAATAAAGACTTAAGGATTTTATCCTGAAGGAGATGGCACTGCATCAATAAGATTATTTAAGATACTGCAAGATTTAGGATGCTGTGCCTCCCGGACAAAAAGTTAGTCTCCCACGGGTAATACCATTTTAGATTTTAGACTTCGTCGTGAGCGCTCAGTCGAACGATTTTGGATTTTGGATTGTCAAAGAATTACTAGATAAGCTTTTCTTTCTTTCCATCTGTAGCAATAATTTTTCAAATTGGTATAATTTTGCCCACAACTCCCAACTAACAACTATCAACTATCAACCATCAACTCCCAACTTAGAACTAAAAATACTTGTGTTATGAGCTTTTTAGATTAACCTCATGACTAACAATCCCAGACCATTGAACTTTTTTCAGATTATCCCGACGGTAAGAAAAGAAATGCTCGGGAGTTTGGTAAGTACAATAGGGTGCGATCGCAATTTGTTCTCCACTAATGCCCATCATCTCCATTTGTAAATAATTTACCCGTCGCACATCTAAGCGAACATGCCCTGGCTTCTCGTCTGATAGTACAGGAGGTTCAGGAAAACCTTGCAAAGCAGTAATCATTGCCTCTTCATCTTCATGGTGTAAAATACTAGCTCCCACCTCTACGGCTGTTTTTTTCGATACCTGATATACTTCTCCAGCGATCGCAGGGCCCATAGCAATGCGTAAATCAGCCAATTTGCTGCCACCTACCAATAGTTTGTGAATAGCTTGGGGAACAATCTTTGCCGCAGTTCCTCGCCAACCTGCGTGTACTGCTGCCACATTACCTGTTTTTGTATCTGCAATCAATACAGGAGTACAATCAGCACTAGCTACCCACAAGGCTTGTAAAGGCTGTTCGCTCATTAAACCATCTGCTGATGCCCAAGTAGAATTATTATCTGTATCCTGTTGAGCTTGTTGCAATTGAGTAGAAATTTCCGCCGGTGTGAGGACTTTGTTACCATGTACCTGTTTTAAACGATACCCTGAAGCATGGGTATGTAACACTTGTGTGAGTTCCGTTTCCGGAGAACGAGACCAAAAATGTTGGGTAAAAAAACCATGAGACCAGTCTGCCAACAAACTACAAGTTAAATAAGGCAATCCTTGCCAATTTTGCCAGTACCAAGGGTGCATCTTCAAGCCAACCTCAACGAACAAAAATCATTGCCAATTAATGCTAACGTGAATCCCCAATTGTGAATACTATGGGGTAGGGGGCAAGTGCTGCACTTTTCGATTTGGTGACAGTAATCCTCCCAACCATCGATGATTCATTCTCAACCATTGTCAATAATCAAAACATCTGCTGCGGCAGCTTCTTACAGGGCTGAAAGCACTGATTTCACGTTATTAATGCTTGGTATTGTTCCCACCTAGTTGAGAAGAG
>NZ_FYBH01000114.1 GCF_900185595.1 Calothrix rhizosoleniae SC01 | reverse complement strand
AACCTACTTAATTATGACCAAAAAAATTGGATACAAACCCCCGGATTCATCCGTGGAGAGGAAAAAATACTTTCTGAGTTTCATTAGCCCTTCGATTCATCGATGGGGAAACTGATAACTGATAACTGATAACTGATAACTGAAATGACTCAAGCCATACCCAAACTAATAACCTTTGAGGAATTTGTCGATCGCTTACCTGAAAATTCTGGGATACGCCATGAACTACATAATGGGGAAATCATTGAAATGGCACGACCAGTAGGAGACCATGAAGAAGTTAAAGGTTTTTTAGGTATCGAAATTCCCGTTGAAATCAAACGTCTGGGACTACCCTACGTTATTCCTAACCAAGCCATAGTCAGACCTCCTGAAAAAGATTCTGGTTATTTTCCCGATGTGTTGGTGTTAAACCGGGCAAATCTGGTAAATGAACAATTATGGAAGAAATCATCTACCCTTAGTTTGGGTGCGTCCATCCCTTTGGTGATTGAAATTGTATCGACCAATTGGCGAGATGATTATTATTTAAAGTTTGCTGATTATGAGGAGATGGGTATTCCCGAATATTGGATTGTGGATTATGCCGCATTGGGTGGACGTAAGTTTATTGGTAATCCAAAACAACCAACAATTTCTATCTGTAACTTAGTTGATGAAGAATATCAAATCAGTAAGTTTCAAAATAATGATGTGATTATCTCCCAAACTTTTCCTGATTTAAATCTCACTGCAAATCAGATTTTTCAAGCTGGTTTGATGTAGTATTTTCATTGCTCTACTCAACCAAGGATAATTACTATTTGCTTGTCCAAAGGTTTACTCTATCCTATAGTGAAGCACTACGACACCGTTACCATATATCTTTCTATCGATAAGCTTTAAAGCAGTCTGCTGAATCACTCCGGAAAAAAGTGGAATACCCGAACCCATCAGGAATGGGCTTACCTTCAAGATTAGCTTATCAATTAAGCGGTTAGCAAAAAAGGTTGTGGCTAAATCTCCACCACCACACAGCCAAATGCCCTTACCTACTTCATTTTTCAGACCTTTGACTAATCCAACAGCATTGTCACCAACAAGTTCAACATTCTCATCAGGGCTTTCTTTTATGCTGCGTGAAAATAAATACTGTTTCATGTGTGAGTAAGGGCTTGTCACTCCTTCTTTTAGTCCTATCTCATAGGTTTTTCGCCCCATAAGCACAACATCAAACACTTTGTTTTCACCATGAATATTCATGGCATTGCGGAGGTGGGATGGAACAGTTTCAGGAAAAGATGCAAATATATCTGCTAAATATTCACTATCTTGAGAAAAACCGTCATGTGAGCCATCATGGTGAGCGATGAATCCATCAACACTGCAAGCTACATAATAGGTTAATTCTCGCATATTGAACTCCTCAATTGAATGAACCCATTAAGTTGAAGTACACACTTCCCATATCCCAACATCTACCGAATGCTTCACAAGAACATTTTAACCTCTGCACTTTTGCAAGGGATGAGCCAAAGGCTTGATGCTTTGCATATCGAACTATTGTTATATTCAACAAGCAACTTGTTAGGCATGACTTGGTTCATACTGATTTAACCATGCCTGATATAAAGGCTCAAAGCTATCCGGTTGCTTTTGAAAATACAATTTACTTTCCGGGATAACCACTCCTGTTTGAGCACTACTTAACCATAAATGAGCGACAGGATTAATCCATTTTGTTTTATCTAGAGTACCTGGCTTTACATTCACAATCTCTTTATTTCTCAGAGGCTCATGAAATAACCTCGTGCCACATTCAGGACAAAAAGCACAATTTACGGTTCTACCACTATTGGATGTTCTGCTCCAATATTTAGGGTTGCCGCTAATGATTTTGAATCCTATTTTCGGAACAGGCATAGACATACCAAAACCCGATGAAGACTGTTTTTGGCACTCGGTACAATGGCAAGCATAGAGAGTAAGAGGCATACTATTAATTTCATATTTGATTGCACCGCATTGGCAACCCCCCGTCATTGGTAACGAAACCTTAATTTTGCTACCCATGTGTCATCCTAGATTTATTGCTTAAATATTTTTCTGTATATCATACCAATGGAATTTTGTTGTAGGTTGGATAGTAATGTAGTGGAACCCAAGAAAAACAAGACTGTTGGGTTGCGCCTTGCTCCACCCAACCTAGTTTATATTTATTATGCCTTTTTCCCCGCAGTTGGCTCATCTATATTTTCAATATCAACAAGGTTCCATTTCAAGCCTTTATTCCGATATATACGTTTGTTGAGTTTTGGATAATCACCGACATCATGGTCAAGACGTTGACCAACAACAATGCACTTCAATAAAGAGCTACCGCTATTTATAAGTGTATGTGGCTCTCCCCCTGCCCGATAACCGATAAAGTCACCTGCTTTGACAAGATATTTATTATCTCCAATGGTTGCTTCTGCTTCGCCTTCCAGGATATAAACACATTCATCTTCGTGATAGTGCATATGTAGCTCTGTGGACTCATCTCCTGGTTGGATTTCTATGAGATGAAAACCAAAGCCAGTTAAACCTGTTAGATCCCCTAAAGATTTATTCAGTCTGCGAGCTTTCTGATTGAGAAAATGAGTTTTTTGAATACCTTCATACTCCTCTATTTCTTCTTTTGTGATGATATATTTTTCCATATCACTACCCTTGATAAGTATAGTTATACCATTTTGAAAAAAGAATGTGACATATGGGTAGGGCACGGCACCAGTAAGATAATTTTACATACCAAAAGATTGTGGATGTTCCCTACGAAAAATGTATGTGTCGCAAACATTATTTGAATTGGTATTATTTATCATAGGAAAATTTTACATCTATGATGGGGTGGGCATCCATTCCTCACCCCTTTAATTATTAAACTTTCAATTCCTCCTCAACCCAATTTTTCAAAGTAGAAACCACTTCCTCGATCGCAATTTCATCAGACTCTTTACTTGCCCTTTTCACCACCTCAACTTTGCCATTAGCCAAGGCTTTCCCGGTGACAATCCGGTAGGGAATACCCACCAAGTCAGCATCTTTAAATTTAACTCCCGCTCGCTCCTTACGGTCATCTAGTAAGGTTTCCACCCCAACTTTATTTAACTCTGTATAAAGTTGCTCGGCAACTTCTACCTGTTTACCATCATTAATATTGGGAATACAAATGATCGCATGATAGGGTGCGATCGCAACTGGCCAAATTATCCCATCTTTATCGTAGGATTGCTCTACCGCAGCCTGTGCCAATCGAGAAACTCCCACACCATAACAACCCATCCATAGGGGTTCATCTTTCCCTTCTGGGGTAGTATAGGTTGCTCCCATTGCTTGGGAATATTTTATACCTAACTGGAAAATATGCCCCACTTCAATTCCCCGAGCACTTTGTAATTTTTGCTCTGGATTATGCACGGCGCGATCGCCTGCTTTGGCTTTACGTATATCTACTATTTCTGGTATTTTAAACTGCTCTCCCCAATTTGCTCCAACGACGTGATATCCAGACTCATTTGCCCCGGTGACAAAGTCCTTCAGGTCAATGGCGGTTTTATCTACTAAGCGCAAGAATTTACCATGTACCTGTTTTTTGGTATCAATATATGCATCAACCAGATCAGGGGCGATATAACCCAAAGGCAAGGATTTAGCTGCCCATGTTGATTGAGATTCGGTATTAGGTATGGTAATTGCCAGGATGGTTTTAGCTTTGTATTGGGGAGCCAGTTTGGTTAATTCGTTCTGCAATTTGACATCATTAATTTCCTGATCACCACGGATACTTACCAGTACTAATACCGTTGTTCCGTTGTCATAAATAGTTTCGTACAGAACATTTTTCACTACCTGGGTGGGAGAACATTTGAGGTAATGACAAACTTTTTCAATGGTTTCTGTTCCTGGAGTTGACTTTTTTTCGTAACTGGTAAAGCTAGAAGCTTCGGCATCTACGGGTAAAGAAACCGCCTTTTCCACATTAGCGGCATATTGCCCATCCTCAGTATAAAGAACTTCATCTTCCCCAGCTTCCGCCAACACCATAAACTCCTGGGAACCGGAACCACCAATAGCTCCGGAATCAGCTTGGACAGCACGAAAAGCTAAACCACTACGCCGCAACATATTACTATAAGCGGTGTACATATCTTGGTAAGTAGCTTGCAAGCTCTCCTCATCACCATGGAAAGAATAGCCATCCTTCATAATAAATTCCCGTCCCCGCATCAACCCAAACCGGGGGCGAATTTCATCTCGGAATTTAGTTTGAATTTGGTATAGGTGTATGGGTAACTGGCGGTAGGAACGAATCATATCCCTAGCTACCGTAGTAATTACCTCCTCATGGGTGGGTCCCAAAGCCAAATCCTGTTCCCGGCGATCGCCCAAGGCAAACATGATACCCTCAGCTTTAGTATAGGTATCCCACCGTCCCGATTCTTTCCATAGTTCGGCTGGTTGTAACTGGGGTAAAAGGCATTCCTGGGCACCGGTGGCGTTCATTTCCTCCCGCACTATTTGGGATACCTTTTGCAATACCCGCCACATTAAGGGTAAATACGCATAAATACCACTGCCAATGCGACGAATATAACCTGCCCTCACCAGTAATTTATGACTGGGGATTTCTGCATCCGCTGGGTCGTCTCTGAGTGTGACAAATAACATTTTTGACAGTCGCATTGTTTCTCCTATGTTTGGGTTTGCTAATTTTTATGTCAGTTCAAGTTTAAAAGTTCGCCTAAAAGCTGAAGTATAAAGGATATACGGCACAACCGCAGGATAAATATTTTTATTCTTGAGTCAATTACCATTTGTCTATCCTAAATTTTATGTATAAAGCACAACCACCTTTAGAATTTATCCCTCCAACATTTAATCCTTGGTTGCTCAAAACATTGCATTTGTTCCTTCCCCAATGGATTACTTGGAAAACAGGAATTGAGCAAATTGAAGCAGACAATATAGAGGTTTTGGTGAATCTATATCGTCAGTTTCAAGAGGGAAAAATTCGTTTTTTGCTGGCATTTCGCCATCCCCAAACTCAAGATCCTCTGTGTTTGGGCTATTTGCTTTCCCAGCTAGTGCCTAAGGTAGCACGACAGAAAAATATAGCACTAAAATCGCCAATTCATGCCCATTTTATCTATGATCGCGGCATTCCTTTGTGGGCTGGTTCCCATATTGGTTGGCTGGCTTCCCGGTTGGGTGGTACGCCAATTCAACGGGGTAAGGCTGATTGGACGGGATTGCGCTCGGCGCGTAATTTATTTGCCAATGGTGATTTGCCGATGGCGGCTGCACCAGAAGGAGCCACCAATGGTCTTTCGGAGATTATCAACCCCCTAGAACCAGGAATCGCTCAATTGGGCTTTTGGTGTGCGGAAGACTTACACAAAGCTGGTAGGGATGAGCAGGTTTTTATTTTACCAGTTGGCATTGAATACAGTTATATTAATCCTCCTTGGGATGCGATCGCTAATCTATTAAGTCAATTGGAAGGGGTTAGTGGGGTGTCTGGAGAAACAAATAAGTTTAACGTCTCTACTTTGAGTTCCCAATTACCATCTGCATACCATTCTCTATATCCTAGGCTATTACGGTTATCAGAACATTTACTATATTTAGTAGAAAATTTTTATACTCGATTTTATCACCAAAAATTACCCAAACCAGAGATTGTGATCGAAGGAAGTCAAGATATTAATCAAGCGATCGCTATTCGTTTACAGGCTTTACGAAATGTAGTTTTACAAGTAGCAGAACAATATTTTGATTTATCAGTTAAAGGTAATTTTAATGACCGTTGTCGCCGAGTAGAGCAGGCGGCATGGAATTATATGTTTCGGGAAGATTTTAAAGATATAAGTGCATTGTCATCCCTAGAAAAGGCATTGGGCGATCGGGTGGCGGAAGAAGCGAATCTACATATGTGGCATATGCGGTTGGTAGAAAGTTTTGTGGCGGTGACGGGTAGTTATATTCGTGAAAAACCTACCCCGGAAAGATTTGCGGAAACTACTTTACTAATTTGGGATATGGTAAACCGGATTCAGGGTAGTAATCCCTTCAAGCGTCCACAGTTGGGTAAGCAAAGGGCGAAAATTACTATTGGCGAACCGTTGTCTGTGTCTGAACGTTATCCGGTTTATAGCAATTCCCGTCGCAGTGGGAGACAAGCAGTAATGGATTTGACAAATGATTTGCAACAGGTTATGGAAGGGTTGATTAAATAATTGGTAATTGCTATGTAACTAGTGCTTTTGCGTTACAATTTCTGGAGTTTCCAATTGACTGTGAAAAGGCTATGAGTGAAACTAAGCCAGAAAAATCGCATCAAGGTCAAACCTCACCTCTGTTCGCCATATTATCATTCTTCAACCAGGCGATGCCCCTAAAGGGAGTCACTCAAGGGGCGATCGCTAAATTTTTTCAGGGCAAATGGGAATCTTATCTTTATGGGATTCTACCCCACCCCACTGAACCTAGGGTTTTGATGCTATCCGATAAGAGTGGTTACTTTCTACCTTATGTTCGTGTCAATAAAATGATCAACCCTAGTAATTTCGGGACTATCAAGAAAGTAATAGAGCAAGAACTTGGGATTTCGCTAAACATTTTATATGCTGCCAGCAAGGATTACGATAAATCGAAACGTCAAATTCGCGGGATATATGTGCTGGAGCGGAATGGTTCCATTACAGAACTGAAAGAAGGTTCTTGGATAGACATAGAAACTTTGCGAAATTTATCCCTAAAACAACCCGAACATAAATTAGTTATCGAAGAATATCTAAGAGAAATTGAGAGTGATAATATTCCAGAACTGCGTCCACCTTGGAGTAAAGTAGGTTGGTTTGACTGTGCAACTCAATGGATTGAAGAGCAATTATTGGAATTAAACTATAAACAACTTTCTCCCATAAAATGCATCAAAAGTTGGGGAATTTCTTGTATATTGCGGGTTCATACCAGCGCAGGAAATATTTATTTCAAGGAAGCTTCTACATTACCTCTTTTTTGTAACGAACCAGCAGTTACAGCAGAATTAGCAAATTTATTTCCCGAACATATTCCTACTGTCCTGGGTATAAATACTGAGCGTCACTGGATGTTATTAGCTGATTTTGGAGAACCTGTTGGTCGAAATGCACCCGTAAAGTTACAAAAGGATATCTATCATTTACTCGCTCAAATACAAATAAAATCAGTTGCGCATAGAGATAATTTATTGAGCATAGGCTGTTTAGACCGGCGTTTGGCTCGACTGGAAACTCAAATAGATGTCCTATTCAATGATGAAAATGTCCTATCTGAGATGAATACAGCCGAAATTAATCAATTAAACACCCTTGCTCCGTATTTAAAAAATTTATGCTTTCAGCTAGCTGAATATCAAATCCCACAGACATTAGTTCATGGGGATCTGCATTTACATAACGTTGCTTTTTCTCAGGATAACTACCTCTTGTTTGATTGGACTGATAGCTGTATCTCTCATCCTTTTTTCGATATGTTTGAGTTGTTTTTTCCTCGAAACAATAAACCTTTTTTATCACCTTTAAAGGTTTTGCGAGATGAATACCTAACTCAATGGACGCTTTATGAACCAAGGTCACGCTTAATAGAAGCCTGGAAAATAGCCAAACCGTTATGTGCTTTACATCATGCAGTTACATACCAACATATTATCGCCTGTTTAGAACCAAGAGCAAAACAGGAGCTTAATGGTCTACCCATTTTTCTAAGAGAATTGCTGAAATGCTCAATTGAAGGGATTAAAAAATAATCTTGATTGAAATTAAACTGTATCAAGTGATGTCAAATAGCATAGGATTGCTATAGTCACCGATGAAGGATAAATGATTACAGGGAAAACGCAACTACTGGGAGTGATTGGACATCCGGTGGAACATTCACTGTCTCCAACCATGCATAATGCCGCGATCGCGAATTTAGGACTAGACTATGTATACCTACCGTTCCCCATTGCACCAGAGAACTTAAAAACAGCTTTGGATGGTTTTGCAGCCATTGGAGTGGTGGGTTTTAGTATCACAATTCCCCACAAACAGGCAATATTACCTTTATTATCAGACATCACACCCATTGCCCAAGCTGTAGGAGCCGTCAATACAGTTGTACGCAAAGATAATCAATGGGTAGGTACGAATACAGATGTAGACGGATTTATATCACCATTGCGAAACTATAACCATGACTGGAGTCAACAAGTCGCAGTGGTTTTGGGAAATGGTGGTGCAGCCAGGGCAGTGGTAGCAGGTTTAACCCAATTAGGCATCTCTGAAATTCATCTATTGGGACGTAATCTGGAAAAACTACAAGCATTCCAGCAGAGTTGGGAAAATTCGCCTTTGGAAGTAAATTTACAAGTGCATGAATGGAAATCTCTACCAGAATTAATTTCCCAGGCTAATTTACTGGTAAATACTACCCCTGTGGGTATGTATCCACGGATAGGAGAATCTCCCGTCAGTGTAGAAGATATAGCCAATTTGCCACCAGGAGCGATCGCTTATGATTTGATTTACACACCTAACCCGACGCAATTTTTACAACAAGCACAACAGGTAGGAGCAGTTGCCATGGATGGGTTAGAAATGTTAGTACAACAAGGTGTGATCGCTCTAAAAATGTGGTTACAACAAGATACTGTGCCTATAGATATTATGCGTCAAGCACTGCGAGAGCAACTGTCAGGAAGAGGCAGGGGAGTAGGGAGCAGGGAGCAGGGAGCAGGGAGTAGGGAGTAGGGGAGCTTTCACAAATAAATTTGGGGGCTTGTATCCTTTTCTTTTTTTTTCAATTAAGTAATAAGTAATAAGTTTCAAACTGGTATTAAATTAGCAGTGATAGGGTCAATTATTTAATAACAGGAAAATTGTTTGAAAAGAACCCACAACCAACCCCAAAATACCACCCAAAGTTACAATTGCTTGCAACTCATTTTTCACAATCCCCTCAATTGCAGTTTCTAAATCAGCAGGGGGAGTAGCTTTAATCCGCTCAATAATTACTTGGTCAATGGATAAAATGGGAATAGCCTGAGATACTATAATTTCCAAATCTTTTTCCAAATATTTTTCCAAAATCAGAGCTAATTCTTGACTGACTACTTGCAAAGAACTACTCATCACCTCAGAAGAGCTGAGACGATTTACTAACAGCACAGAAATACGATCCCAATTGACTGAATCTGTTAATCCTTGAAGTAAATCTCCTCCATTGGTTTGGATATACTGGCGCACACTTTCTCTGGTACTCTTTCGCAATTGTCTCACGGTAGATATTGGTAAGTTTTGTAAAGAAATACTCTGGAAAAAACGCTGTAAACGCTCACGCATTTGCAAATTTTGAATCCATTCCTTAATTCGAGTATTGGAGATTTCTTTCTCATCCAAGCAAAAGGTACGCAAACGAATCAAAGTATTACGTAATCCAAACAGATTTGCTACAACCCAATAAGTACCACTACTTTTTTCACGAAAGCTTTCATCAATAGTTTGAATAGTGCGATCAGTCAAAAAATCAATGATAGTTAACCTAATTTTATCTGGTGATAAAACTACTTTGAGTAACCAGCCGGCAAGTTTTTGAGATTGCTCTTCACTCAATTGAAACTCTAATAATATCAGGTCAAATATTTGATTAATTTGTGCTTCTAAAAAGTCTTCCCTTCTAGCTAAAACCTTCAGTAATTTTGGCAAAGATTCACCTAATAAGTCCCGTAAAATTCCAGCGATAATTTTGGCAGTTTTTTGTTCTTTTTCGGACTTTATCTGGTCAATTGCCATCCTTAACAACCACAAAATAGCCGCCTCAACCCGTTCCGTTTGCAATAGTCGCCGCGCCAAATTTTGGATTTCCTCTGGGGTTAATAGAGAATCCATAATTGCATTAGCAATATTCTGAGCCAGACGCGCTTGATTACGGGGAATGAGTCCAGGTGTAAAGGGAATTCTCCGCCCACCAATGTAGATAGCTCGGTAAGGACGAAATAACATTTTTATGGCTATGTCGTTTGTATAATAGCCAATAATTCCACCTGCAATGGGAGGAGTTATATATAACCAAAGATGATACCAATCCACGGGATTTTTGATTTTGGCGTTTAGATTAATCTGAGCGTAGCTGACTCCATTGCCTTAGCTTTCCGCAGGATAGGAGTAAAAATGCCTAACTATCCGATTTAGTTACTACCAATACTCCCATCATATCGTTAACAATGGGGTAATGAGTTGCCTTGACAAAACCAGCTTGCAAAGCAATTTCTACTTGTTTCTCACCCTTGGGGAAACGCTCCAAACTCGGATTAATGTAAGCGTATTCTTCCCGAGCTCCCATCCAATCACCTATAGAAACTACAAGATTGTTGAGGTACCAATTTTGAAAGTCGATTGCTAGGGAATTTTGGGGACGATGGAAATCTAAGATAGCAGCTTTTGCTCCTGGTTTGAGGACGCGATGAATTTCTTTTATGCTTTGAGGAATATCAGTAACATTCCTTAATCCATAGCCCATAGTGGCTGCATGGAAGCGATTGTCATCAAAAGGTAACTGGAGGACATCGGCTTCAATCCAAGTAATGGGAGGAGTAGGATACTTGTCTAGGGAACGTTGTTTAGCGATGGCTAACTGTGCAGAAGAAAAATCAACTCCATAAACTTGTCCTGTTTCCCCTACCCTTTGTGCTAATTGGAATGCTAAATCGCCGCTTCCACAACACAAATCGAGGCAGATACCCCCTAGTTTAGCACCACTCCATTTCACCGTCATTTCCTTCCAAATCCGGTGTTGTCCCAAACTTAACCAATCATTTAAGCGATCGTAAATGGGAGCAATTTGGTCAAAAATAGCGCGTATTTCGTCAGACATTAGCTGTGAGTAAGTGATTAGTCATTATTTTATCCTCAAGGGATTGTCTCAAAGAGTCAAGCATTAATGACTATTAGACTCTAACCTCAAAACTTACAGCTACAAGTGAGAGCAATAGCCACTAATTGGGCTGATAGATGAATTAGCTTCAATTCATCTTCTGGTAAATCATGGGTATGCTTCCATTGTAAAGAAAGAATAGCGATCGCTTTACCAGCATAAGTAATGGGGGTAACTAAATGTGCTTTTATACCAGTATCAGCATAGTGAGAGACACTTGCTAAGTTTTTGTCTTTGGATACATTTGCTGATACTTGAATTTGCCCAGTGGCGATTGCGTTTTGGGCGAGAGGATCTTGAGCTAACCAGTTTTCTATATTTCCTTCATTACTACAAGTACCCTGTTGAGCAATTAGAGCGCCATTTTCTAGCATTTGTAAAATACATTTATCAGCAGTGAAATTTTGCCTGAATGCTGTAGCAATCTGATTCAAGGTAGTTTGTATATCTTCATTTTGTTGAGCTACCTGTACTAATACAGCTAACAACGCCATTTGTGCATGAGCTCGTTCTAGCTCTTCAGTACGTTGTTTGAGCAAATCATAAGTTTCCACTGCTCTATCTACCAGCAGCTTTAATTCATCTGGATCCCAGGGCTTGGTGATATATTTGTAAACTTGCCCTGCATTAATGGCATCTACAAGGTCTTCAATATCAGTGAAACCCGTAAGAATAATTCTCACAGTATTGGGGAATTGAGGTAAAGTCTTGCGAAGAAACTCTGTTCCTTTCATTTCCGGCATTCTTTGATCGGAGATAATCACAGCAACTTCCCCTTCTTCTGCCAAAATCTCCAGAGCTTCCATCCCACTATGAGCTTTTAAAACGTGGAACTCTCGGCGAAAAGTGCGATACAACAGATCGAGGTTATCTATTTCATCATCAACTACCAAAATTTTTGGTTTCTTAGATTTCGCCATTCTCATCATTTGAGTATGAATATTATTAATTTCAGTCACAGAATTACTCATAAAATATTAATTAAATTATGTTGTTATATCTCAAAGATTTGGGAGTGAAAAGGACTTTATTAGCTAGGTAACTTTATTTATTAAATTTGCAACCTGACTGTTACTGACCATTACTACAATTATGGAGCAATGTAGACTGTATATAGTACGAGTAATTACTTAATTTATATTCATAAATTCTTTTATTCATAACCCATGATTTTGTATTTGAGTGTAATGATGAAACGTCTTTGACAAAATTTGAGGTGTGATTACCAGCTATCACCCCCGCCACTGTCACCACCACCAAAATCACTACCACCAAAACTTCCAGAGTCAGAACCATTAGAAGACCAAGAGCTATAGCAAAATACGCCATAGAGGTTGATTATGCTGGAGTTTCATACTACTTTCTCTATCTTTGTCCCACAAAATCGGGGTTGTTCTTCATCTAGAAAGATAGTTTTAGTATTCCCAGAAATACTTCAAGAATACTTCTATAGCACTACCAAAGCACGTTAGAACATTCTTGAATTTCGAGAATCCATGAAAAATAAAGCTTTTAGTCTGAAAATAAGTAATCAAACAAAAATATTTATCATTATTACGAACTACGCGAAGTTATCCTAACCCTTGTGATTGCTTCGTTTCACTCCGTTACACTCGCAATGACATTGTGTAATTAATTATGTTTAACTACTTATGTCCTAACCTAAAAGCGTAGTGCTATATATGTGCAACACCAATAATTTGGTTTACAGAATTTGGCGCATCTTGATAAAGAAATGGTATGTTTCCTAGTTCCTAACTATTTTCAAGACAATCTTTCATGGGCAATTTTACTCACAACCAAAGATGAAAATACCTCTTCCCTGTCCCCCAACCCTTAACACCTAACCCCTATTTTCAAGCTAGTCACCATTGAACTGTAATCTCGCTTCCTACTTTCATCTGCAATTGCAATTGTGCATTACCACTGTTGACAGCAATTTCCACCCAATTATGGCTACCAATTAAAGCGATCGCTTCCCCAATCCTCCCATCTGCATAGGTTTTATAATTACTAATCTTCCAATCACCTAGTTGCACATACCAATTTTTATCTACTAGGGAACTCCCAGGAATATTGGTGACTAAATTACCAAAGTGATCAATATACTGGATGCATCCGAATATACTGTCAGACTGGTAAGTACATTCAACTAACTCTAACCTCATCAATGTTGCGGGATTAATTATTGTCCCTAATTCTTGAATTCCAACCCCATTGGCAAGATGGGCTGCCACTGGTGCAAATATATCTCGACCATGGAAAGTACTACTAGGGGTAGAAGTATGCCAATATTTATGATTTGTCAGTTCCACTGCGGTGATTGCATCATAACGGGACAGCACTCCACTTAATAAACCATTATCTGGTGCAACCAAAAATCCCGATGTTAATTCTACAGCGATCGCTCGCCGCTTTCCCCCCACTCCCGGATCTACCACCGCCACATGCACGGTTCCTGGGGGAAAATAAGGGTAGGCATTCATTAAGCAAAATCGTCCAGCAGCAATGTTTTGTGGTGGGATTCGGTGGTTTATGTCTATAACCCTAGTACTGGCGTTTATTTGGGCAATTATTCCTTTCATTACACCCACATATTCATCACTATTACCAAAATCACTCAGCAGAGTTATTAGTGTTGGCTGCTGTTCCATATTTATCACCCAAAAAATCTCAAATATCGCACTACGCAATCAGGTGCTACCTACCGGCATTTCAGAATACTTTGAGGTTGTAACACACTTTACCTAATCCTGATTGAACAGAAATAAATTAGCTTATTGCATAACATTAAGTTTATATGTTTACTGTAGCCTGTGTAACAAAAATTCGATAAATTTGGAAATACAGAAAATAAATCGAAATATTAAAGGTTTCAATTATGCATACCAAAAGAGGAAAAGTGGTTAACAATATGCGAGAGGTTCATAAGCAGAACATTCAAAAAAATCTCGAACATCGGTTGCAAGTAGCAAGGGATAAAGGCGATATGGGTCTAATTAGGCAATTAGAAGCCGAAATGAAGCATTTTCAATAAATTATCGACCTCAGTTCATATTTTATCCTTATCTTTGACCCGTTATGACCGGTTTTATATTAGTAGTATTACAACAGAGGGTATAAATAACTGGGAATAAATGTTGAAGCAGGCAGCTTTGCAAGAGACAGAGGGCATTCCTCCTGCCTCCTGACTTCTAAGCAGGGGAGCAGGGGGCAGGGAGCAGGGGGAAGGAAAAATTCTACTTAGATAATTGATGGTGAAAATTTTTTTCATCGGGACTGTCTCCTGCCTCCTGCCTTCTGCCTTCTGCCTTCTGCCTTCTGCCTTCTGCCTTCTGCCTTCTGCCTTCTGCCTTCTGCCTTCTGCCTTCTGTGATAATATTGCTATATTCATTCATTTATCAGCATAGTGGCTTTGAAGACTGCAACCTGTCCTCGCTGTCATCAACCCGTAAATTCCCAGGCAGTTACCTGTCCTTATTGTGGTACCCAGTTAAAAGCATATGGACATCCGGGTATACCTTTGCATCGTGCCAATGGAGTAGACTATCTGTGCGATAGCTGTACATACCACAATGATGATAGCTGTAATTTTCCTCAGCGTCCCTATGCTCAGGAATGTACTCTCTATGAAAATTTTGCAGAACATGAGTTGGAATTACAACAACTAACTCAAGCCAAGAATTTTAGTATCACTTTTCGTAATTGGGTACGACACAATCAGACTTTATTGTTGCTGTTAGGCTTATTATTTATCTGTTTTGCGATCGCTTTGTCTATGTCTTGAAAATAGTAGCGATCGCTTATTATCCCAACAGAGATTCTCATATTTCTGTTACCAACAAATGTATTACTTAGGGCTTGCTGTTCGCGGAGCGTGCCGTTAGGCATAAAAGTCCTTTGGTGAGGGTAGGGAGTAGGGAGTAGTTCGGTGCCTCTTTATTTCTATTCTTTTTGCCAGAAAAAATAACAGATGCAAGGATTTTAAACCTAAAATCCTAATTTCCTTGCACTTATTTCCCAATAAAATAGCCTCAAAGCATTGATAAATCAATATTTTTCAGTTATTCAGCAGACCCTACTTAGCCCAATACATAGGGAAAATAGCGTCAAATGAGGTTGTCAGCTTATAAAAGCATCCTCCTTCGAATGCATTATGGATAGCGATCGCTAACTCATTATTATGTAATGAAACATCAGCCGCCATCCGACTACGCCGATTCTCAAAGATTGCAGCAGCCATTTCTGCGATTCCTCGGCTAAAGTCCATATTTTGGGCTCCGCGAGTATATTTAGATGTGAGCGGCTTTCGTACTAGTGGATATTTTTGCTTAATTGGGTTCATAAACACCTTACGACCAATCCGCGTTAGTCGTTGAATATAGACTGAATCACTGTAATCCCAGCAATCATGGATACTTAAAATCCCTTTATCTCCAATAATGCTCAGTTTGTGATCATGGGGAGCCACAATACTACAGGTCAAACGAGCCACCACCCCTGATTGAAATTTAATACAAGCCACAGAAAAATCAGGGGTATCGGCAGGTGTTAACTCAACATCCGTTTCCTTATTAGGAATCAGACAGGATGAAAATGATGTCACCGTCTCGGCAGGACCAAAAAATGCAGTTAGCCAGTTAACGTAGTAGCCCGCATGTTCGATTGTACAGCCTACTTCAAACTCGTCTGCGTAAGGCCAAGGCTTACCTGACTTACTCACCCATTTCTGATAAGGCATTTGATGAACCATACCATCATCCATTTCGGCATACACTAGGCGTACTGGACCCACCATATTTTCTCTCAGGGCCTTCCACACAGTCTGTGCCGTTTCTCCCAGCAGGCTGCAAGGAGCAGATGAGATTTGTAGCCCTCGATTTTCAGCTATCTGAACTAAATCCTTTGCTTCAGGAATCGTCATAGCTAAAGGCTTTTCAGAATACACATGTTTACCAGCCTCCAAGCAAGACTTTGACACCTGATAATGACTTCTAGGATCAGTCAAATTGACAACAATCTTCACTTGGGAATCCGCCAACAGTTCTTCCAGAGAATCATAAGTCGGAATTGAATAATATGTAGCAAACTGATGTTGACGGTCTTTATTTTTATCTGTGACTCCAACCAACTCTAATTGGGGATAAAGTGGCAATGTACTCATGTAATAGTCAGCAACAAAACCACAACCAACGATAGCAATTTTCATATAAATTATTGTCAATATAGATATCAAAAATTTAGTACAGTCATTAAAAGAGAATTGAGGTAGATAAATTTAAATAGTCAGGATCTTTATCAGTTCAAACAGAGATTAATTCCATCTCGTGATTCCAGATGCGTTCCAGAGTATCTTGCCAGGAATAGGGGGGATGCCAATTCAGAATTTCCTTGGCTTTTTGATTAGAATAAGTCATGGGTTTTAGTCGTGCATCAAGGCGAGGTGGAATCAGTAAACCAGGTAACTTTAACATTCCACCCAAGACTCTTTGATTGACAAACCAGAAGACTTGGGCAATCCCTCGCAGCAATAACCAGTTGACTGGTACTATCTGGGGAGGATTTGGAGAATGCTTTACTAGTATGTCAGTATAATTTTTGCGAGTAGGAAGCTCATCATCCACAATATTCAGGGTTGTATCCACTGCTGCTTTCGCCTCCACTGCTGTGACAATAGCATCAGCACAATTTTCCACATAGGTGACTGGCATTATTCCCGAAGCTCCAATCAATAACCAAAGCGGGCCAAACCCAGCCCCATGACAAGCATTCCAGAGTACTTCTCGCCCATAAATCATTCCCGGTCGCAGAATTGTCACAGCACTATGGGGGAGAGATGCAAATTCACGAACAAGCTGTTCTTGCATTAATTTTGTTTGAGCATAAGCATCACGTGTGCTAGGAGAAGTCTCTATTGGACATGACTCATCCAGAGTATTCCCATCTGAGACTTGAGAATAGTCATATACGGAGAAGCTACTAATAGAGATTAGCCTCATAACCTGGGCACATTCCATCGCTTTCAGTAGATTTTGCGTCGTTAATACAGTTCCTTTACAGGCTTTTACAAAATCGCTACTTTTGGATGCTACCAAGTGGATAACACAATCCACTCCTGAGACAGTAGAAACAAGCTCAGGAGCAACAGCAAGATCTGCTTTGACAATTTCAACAGCATCGTGGTTAGACCAGGTTAACAAAGATATATCCTGATGGGGACGTACAACAGCCCTGACTTCATATCCACGACGCAGAGCATTAACAACCACATATTGTCCCAAAAATCCTGATGCTCCAGTAATCAATAGCTTCACAAACTAAACTCCTGATTTGATTCTGATGTTTACAGGACTTACGCAACGAAGATTTGTCATTGCGACCGAAACGAAGTGTAGGGAAGCAATCCCAGGATTTTTGCGATTACGTCGCTGTCGTTCGTCCGTTCCGGACATGCTACGCAAACGTAATGACGCAGTAACGTTACTTTTGCGTAAGTCCTAGTTTAAAAAGTGCGATCGAAAAATTTTATTTTATTTCCATTGACCTTGAAGTCCAAATAGACCTGAAATAGTTCCTAATCCTCGATAAATACTCAACAGAGCAGAAACTAATTTATGTTTACCTTGAATTATGGCTGGGACAAAAGATACTACTCCTAATCCAATCAAAACAGCACCTTTTAAAAAGCGCATTAACCAATATTTTGATGAAGAATATATATCTGTTTCAATAAAGCTGTAAGAACTCCAACCCCAGTAACCGCGTTGTAATATCCACTTTAAATTAGTACGTGATGGTGGAATCCATTCATCAACAATTGCTTCATTTGCCCATACTATTTTATATCCTTGAGAATGCAAACGCATAAACAGATGAGTATCTTCTGCTCCTTTAATAGCAAACCTTTGATCAAAAATTACGTTTAGTTTTTTTAATCTCTCAGCTCGAACCAACACATTATTTGTAAAAGCTGTTTCTAGTAGAGTTCCTGTTTGATGAAGTCTAGGAATAAAGAAATTACCATTACAAATCCATTCAGGCAAATCTTGCTCTTCAAAACAAGGAAATACTGGTCCTGTAACTATATCCGCATCATACTTTTGCTGTGTTAGTAAAAACTCTTCTAGCCAATTAGAACGAGGCACCTCATCATCATCAATCATGACAATAAAATTAGATTGTTTCGAAGAATTTTTTATCGCACGATTACGAGCAAAAGTGACTCCTTGGGTTGGTTCAATATCATATTTTAATGGCCATTTAAACTCTGTTTTTATGCGATCGCATAAATTTTGTGCAGATCCAGAAGCATCATTATCAACTACAATCACTTCTATATCTGGCAAGGTAATTTTATTGAACTTTAAGCGATTAATCCCCTCCATTAATCTTTCGAGACCATGAGGACGTTTATATGTTGCAATACATATAGATACCTTTACAGTCATAAGCTGTTACCTCATATAATGAGTAAACTTATTGTGTTTATAAAAATCCAATTTTAAAACAGATAAAATCTGATTTAGATAGAACAATTGATATAGTATATGGCGGTTAAATAAACCAATTAATATGAAGAATACATGGATTATTCAGAATTTTTAACTATAGTCTTTTTATCCTAATTATTGATTGTTCGTATCACAACTAAGATATTTGATGTGCCTGCCAATCATCTTGTTTAATTGGATGTGCTTGATGAATAATTTCTCTGAATTGTTTGCGTCCCCGCCAAGCGCAATAGACGAAAATACATAAACTTTGCCAACTAATTAATAAAGAAGTATCTTGATTTCCCAGAGATGCAGCTATAAGTAAGAAAGTAAAGATTACACATCGAAATAAGTTAGTGAATAAGTGTCCTACATTTGCAGTCCAATTACCAACCTTCGCATATCGATAAATAATATAAGGAAGCCAGCGAGATAGTACTTGTGCTGCAAACAGCATTGATCCAACAATATTTGTTGTTGTTATTACCAGAAAACCAAAGCACTTATAAACTTGTAAACATGGAAATAGCCAAACTCTCGTTTGTTTATCTACACGATTGTAAACCCAGTAAGTAGCTCTTAAGAGTAAAAGTAAACCAAACCATAATCCAATCTTAGTTAATATTTTACTCAAATCCAGTTGATTAAATCCAAAAATAAAGTCATCATTGTGAATGATTGTTGTTAACTCAAGTAATACAATACCAGGGATTGCTAATATTGATGACCAGATCCAAGGTTGCCAGAGATTAATAATTGGTTTATATTTTTGATAGTTTGCTGTTAGTTGAGGCGATTTTTCAAATTTTTCTGCAATTAAATCGTTCTCCATATAACCAATTTCGTAAATACACCAGAAGGAGAACATTAATAATGTCATACTGGCAAAATGTAAAAGAGGTTGATGACTTAACCAAGTAGATGCCATTACTAACATTAGTAAATCATCTTTGATAATTGTTTTAAATAAATATTGATCGCCAGGTTTTTTAACTTTTTCTGTATATACTAAGGGTATATAAATATCAGACATAGCAGGTATATATTGTGCTTCGTGCCATACAAGCAGACAGGGATGAGAAGCAGATAATAGCAGAGTTTCATCATCATTAGAATCTGTAATTACCAGAGAATTAGTAACAGCATCTTTATCTAAAGAATCTGTTACCATTTGCAATTTACCTTTAACTCTGTCTATTCCACCTTGCCAAAATCTACAGGAAATGACTCGATTTATTTCTAATGATAAATGTTTAATAATAGGGTAAACTATTAAATCAAAGCCTAATGTACCAATAATAATTGGGCAATCTTTTCTATTTTCTAATGCCTTAATCAGAGCTTTATTTTCATAATTATGAGCTAATGTTTTAGCTTTCCACTGCCATATTATCAAAGTCCAAGGGAGAAATATAGTTGCTATTAATACTCGCATCCAATCTCTGGAAAAATCACCTTTAATTGCATCTGGTAACCAATTCCACGGTTTCAGAAAGTTCAATAATGTTAATACAAATTTTCCAATAATACGAGGTTGTAAGCTATTAAGGTATTCTTCTGTGGAGTTGCGTAATAAAAGAGTTTCGTCAAAATCGACAATAATTGGAGTACCCCCTGGTACATTCTCTACTAAATTAATTGCTGCTTCCTCTGAGTAACAATTAATATTTTTATCATTTTGAGATATCTGTAACATAAATAGTAGTATTTATGATGATTGTGAGCAAGAATATTTTTAATGACTTTGTAACCAAATCATTAGGGCTTTAATCTCTTTATGTGTCTACACATAAAATTAACCGTTATAGGACAATATAAAATATCTTATAAAAATTAGAATATAATATTTTATGCCGGTCATAAAAAATGATGGGATACATTGTAATTTTTTTAAACAAGTATTCCGTCCTCTATAATTTAGTCTATTGCAAGCATTTTTATTTAGTATTACTTGTTGTTTTTTTAATACTAATAATATATTCATCCAAATAGTATAAGAACATATCTATATTATTAGAGATAAGTAAATATTGTTAATCGTACAATTACTTAAAAAATATACATATAGCACTACGCGCAAGTAATTATTAATTAATAATTAATAAGTTTACTGCTCATAGGTTTCATCATTTAAAAATTTCCTAACGTACTTTGGTAATGCTATAAATACAATTCTTTTAGAAGTCTTAAAAAAATCTGCAACATTGATAAGTAACCTAATGTCCTAACCTGTATGTCTGTTGCTATAACTTATGGTCAATATCATAAATTTCACTGAGATTGACAAAAATAAGCCAATAAATTTACATAAGCAGCCTGATAATAAATTGCTGGTTCCGTAATACTCCAAGAATCTTCGGAAAAACCTCCCCAAAAATTCCAGCTACTATTCCAGTCTTTATATGCCTTCTGGGGTGGTTCACCAAAAGGAGGAGCCACTTGTTTTACTTTGTAGTATTTATTAGCTCCACCAGCCAGCAACCCTGGAACTGGGCCATATTTAGAATTGATACCATCATAGACACTGCCATCATGGAACCAGTTGTGGAATATTTCCATGACGCTCTTTTCCGCCCCTGCATTAGCGCCTTTGGCTCCCATATTGCTTAGGTATACCCATGAAAGGGGATTACGACCGTGGATATAATGTAAATACTCTTCAGCGTTTTGCTCATAGAATTGATTGCGTGATTCATCAACAGCTAATAATTTGGCGAAGAGAAATGTCATTCCCCAGTTTGCCTTCACCTGATTAGAACCCCAGAAATAGTCCCAGATAATGGCGCGATAAGGATCTTTTTGATTCACCTCCAGATTATTAAACCAGGAAGTTGTGGTTTTGAGAGCGTTTTTAATCTCAGTTACCTTGGCTGAATCTGCACCTGGAGTTTGAGCATAGGTGATATATGCAAGTTGTTGTGCCCAAGGATGTTTCTTATCCCCCATAGGATCGAACCAACCATCTTTCAAGGGTGTATAGTGGCGATCAAAATATAGTTTATATTCAGCTTTATATGTAGCTCGATAAAGTTCCGCAGCAGCCCACAGTCGTAACATTTTATCTTTACCTTCTTCATCACCTTGGGCTGCACAACTTAATTTTCCTTTACTCCCATAATCATGACCATTTTCAGGTAATTTATTGGGAGTGCGCTCTAGGTATTTCCAAGCCTTTTCGGAGGCACTAATTAGTTGTTTGGTATAACCAGGGTAGATTTTCTCGAATCTTCTAAGTACGCGAGATGCATTGGCACTACCAATAATTAAGCTGGAAGTTGCCCAAGTGGTTGGTTCTGTATAATATCGCCTCTCCTTATCTGTGTGAGGTGTACCAGTAAAACATCCACCCTTACTACTAGCAACACGATTCGCTACAGAACCATCTGCCATTTGCATTCGCAATATCCAATCTAATTCCCACTTAATTTCATCTAAAATATCGGGGACACCGTTACCACTTTCAGGAATATTGTAATTATCGGCAAATATGCCAGGATTTATTTCGTAGGCATTAATTAAATTCCACAGAGGTTTACTGGTGAAGGAAACATATTTATTCATATCACCAGCATCATGCCAACCACCATGAACGTCTTTGGATGGAGCTTTTTTAGTATAACTTTGTGCTGCTAAATCTTGATGTGTTCCCAGATGGCAAGCAGCATGAGTCCATTTTCCTCCGTACTTGGCAGATATTTCGGTACCACAACGCTGATAATAGAAAGCTCTCATTGCTGCTTTGATTACAGGATTATAGATATCATCCCGAATTGCAAAACTATAGGAACGTACTTTATTAACTGAATCGTAAATATAGTAAGTACCTTTCTTTTTCAAATCGCTGAAATTTCCCCACCAAATTTGGTCTCCAGAACTACTATCTATTTTTTCATCTTTCCAAGGTACAACTGAACCAGTATATACAGTTTTGTTATTATCTTCCCGACGAATTTCAAACTTTCCACCTGGTAAATAAGAAACTTGGGAATTTTGACCTTTGACAGGATTAGCAAATATCGCCACTTTTTCAGTTGGCGATCGCCAACCAAATTGATCGATAATTATTTGTTCAGTTTGTTGATTATTAAAAGCATTTACACTGATAGAAAAAATAGATAGCAAGGATAGTCCGAGCATGACTAGAATCACGAATAGATTTTTCTTATTCATAAATAAATCGGTTACTTGTGATATGCCCGTTATCCTTGAGATTAATCAACCCTTAGGGTCTTCCAAAAATTAGGCTTTTGATCTTCCTTACCTAAAACCCAGTGATAAATTTCTACATTTTTTTGAGCTTTGATATCCCAAGAATAATGACCAATAGCATGTTCATAGGCTGCTTGTCCTAATTTTGCCCGGCATCCGGGATCTTGCACTAATTCTTCTAAAGCTTTTGTAAAAGACTTGACCATATGTGCTTTGTCGCCCATAGGTATCTTGACTCCACGATCCGCGTCTACTAATGCACCGCATCCACCATAATCCATGACGACACAAGCCAAACCACAAGCCATAGCCTCAATCACGACCCCAGCCCCCAGCTCTCGAATAGAGGGAAATGCGAAGATATCAGCCTCACGCATCAATTGACTGACTTTTTCGTGGGGGACATTTCCCAATAGTTGTATGCAGTCCCCTAAATCTTCCTGTTGCACCAGAGCTTCTAAACGTTCACGTTCAGCCCCATCTCCCGCCATGAGAAGTTGATGCTGCTGGAGTATTTTACTACTAGCAAAGGCTTGAATTACTACCTCCGGCATTTTGTAAGGCACTAAACGCCCTACGTAGAGAACTGTGACTTTTTCTTTCAGCTCCCGTACTGGTAAATTGAATAAAGTGGGATCAATACCAACTTCTGGGAAGTTGATGATTTGTTCTTGAGAGGAAGATGGCAAGTCAGCAATTGTGTGATCAAATGCAGCCAGAATTGCATTAGCCTTTCTATAAGTTGATTGTTGGTATGGGAGAACTTTGTAGAAGTCACGGAAGTTACTGAGCCATTCTCGTTCACGACTTTGTTCTACAGCAAACTGCTTAGGCCATCTTAATCCACCATTCAATGGCCCTAACACAAAAGGAACTGGACTCCAAGCAGCCATTGGGCTGGGAAGAGTAGGTGTCATGGGGGTGAGTCGATGAACCACATCAAATTTACCCTGTTTCAATTCAGTTTTAAATTGTCTCCATACAGCCCACTCAAAATACAAATAGGCTGGATAGATCAAAGCACGATAGATTGTCCAACCAATATTTTTTTTATGTCCTCCCATTAGAAAAGCAGCCAATTTTTCTAACGGTCTGACTACCAATTCAACGTCTAAAAAAATGACTTTAGCACCTTTAATGCCACCATGTTTCTCAATGTTTTCCCGATTCTGGATCTGAGTAACGACGACTAAATCATCAACATGATCTACTAAAGTTTCTGCATAGCGATATGCCCATGCAGGTAGAGAGTACCATTCTGGATTACATTCAAAAGCTAGCAATAAAACACGCATATAATTGTTATTTATTGAGATTAATATAAATCTATAAAATATTCGGCCATTCAGTAGTTTGTATGATAAACAAGTATAGGCATCATGTTTGATGACAAAATCATGATCCCAGATACTGAAGAAACAAATATTCTATTTTTAGAGTTCCCAAAATTCTTGGTTAAGTAACAGTATGATATTTAATATCAATACATTCAATTCTAATTATTTCTTATTTCTTGGTTATAGAAGTAAAAAACTACTGACCATAAAATGAGCATTTTTAAACCATCTGAAGCTAAACTAGACCAAGCTGCACCTTTCCACGAGTAAAGAGGTATGAGCCAAAGATTTAGCAAAAAATTAAACAGAGCAGTAGTAACTTGTACTGCACTCCGCACCCCTTGAAATCCGGCTCCAGTTAAGGTATCTGCTGCAAAGTGCTGTAAACCCATTAAAAATGGTAAAGGTGCCAGCCAACGTAAAGCTTCTACTACATTTACATATTGATTACCTAATATATAAGGAACAACTGGAGCTAGAAAATATATTCCCAAGCCTGCAATTATTCCATATAAGCCTGAAATCCCAGATAGACGAGTTGCAAAATTAATACTACCACTAACACCTGCTATTCCTTTCTGAAAAAACTTAGTATAAGCTGCACCCATGAGAGATTGTATCGGGATGCCAGCAATATCAATTAGACGATAAGCGGCACCATAAATTCCTGTTGCATCTAATGTAGAAAAGCGTGCCAACATAGTTTTATCTACATTATGATTCACAGTTTCAGCAGATAAGCCAACAGCAAAATAAAATCCTTCCTGGCACTCAGATTTGAATTTTGATAAATCTAATTTAGGAGCTGCAATATTTTTATTAACAAGTAAAAAACTAATTAATGCTGCTGCAAATGTAAAAACACAATACAGAAAGCTCCAGGTGATTAAATCATGATTCTGAAAACATAATAAAAAAATACAAATAGCACCTAGGTTTTTCAGACTTAATAAAAGACTTAGCTGAGCTGTAATACTAACTTTATTCACAGCGAGAAAAGCTTTAATAGCACTGTCAATTATTAAAGTAAATATTAGGTCTGCTATCCCAACTAAAAATATCACCAATATAGATATTTGGGGAGGAAATATATAACTACTAGTTAATAATAATATGCTAGTTAATATCAATCCACTAACGACAATTATCAATACAGAATTTCCCCAATATTCACTAAAAACATTACTATTTCTAGATACATTTTTAATTAATAGATCGCCAGTACCCAAAGTAGCAAATGGTCTGAGTAATCCAGCCAGTGCAGTAATACCGACAAAAGCCCCATAATTGTCAGCTCCCAGAAAGCGAGCCAGCATAATAAAGTAAGCAGCTTGGACACCTAATTTCAGCCCATTGGAGAACAACATCCATAAGGTGTTGCGTAACAAGGAATTTTGCAGTATTTGGGAAAAACTAAATTTTAATCCGAGAAATTTCATTGTTTATGATGTGGAGATATTTCTAGATAATTCCATGATTTTTGTTCTAGATGATGGCATATTTTTACCTGTTCGTACTCTATGACAATGGAAAAACTAATAGAAACAAATAATATCCAAAAAATACTATTATTAGCGAGTAAAGTACTTTCACTAATGTTATAAAGTGCTAAAAAAGCTAGATATAATAATGGCCAGATACCTTCGACATTATTAGTAATTCTTAACCATTTTATACCTTTCACATAAGTAATTATATAGCCAAACAAAAATAACCCTAATCCGGAAAAACCTAATTCTGCCAATAAATCCATAAAGCCATTGTGACCATAGGGACATTCCCACTCTAGTTGTTTCCACAGGTAAGCCGTAGCTTCATTATTCCAGTTTTGCCATACGGCGTTTAATCCGTAACCTAGTAATGGACGTTCTTGGATGATATCCCACATGGCTATCCAAATATTTGTCCGTCCTGTGAGAGTTAAATCTCTTCCCAAAGTAGTTGCAATTACATCCAATTGGTCGAAAATTAATATTGCTGTACTACCAACTACAAGGATAACAGCAATCATAAAAGGCATTACTTGGGTATAATTACGTCGCCAAGTTCTATATAAAGGTATTATTGTTGTCAAGGTGAGAGAAACAATTAAGGCTGTTTTGGAAGTACACAGTAAGATTAAAAGAATTGACAATCCATAGCCTAGCCAGGGAATCCAATGATATTTTTGTTTTGTTGGCGACAAAGAAATTCCTCGTAATAAAAATACCATGCTACTGAGAACCATAATCCTACCTAACAGGTTTTTATGAGTCATGACTCCTCGCCAAGCACCAGCATGAGCTCCCCCTTCCTGAAAAGTCATGATCCCAGTATTTGGTAGGGCGATAGCAAATACAAAACTGAGGATAATAATACTACCAAATACCCAGCTTAATAACTCTAATTGTTCGCGTAAATTATAACGAACAGCAATATAAGCTCCGAATACAGTTGTTCCTAAAAGGAGAATGCTACGACGCAGAGTAATATCAGGTTCTATTGTCCACAATACTGAAGCTATCGCCATTCCTGCTAGTAACCAAATCCAGATATTTTTCCATGCCACACTGCGAGTAAATTGCAGAAAAATTTGGCGATATTCCAGGATTAAGATAGCAGTAATTACATAAATCCCCAGAAACAAAATAGGGCTGAATGGGTCTTGAGAAAAGCCATTGGAATCCTCTTTTTCTAGGAGGACGGGGATTAATGCAGAAGTAGAAAGAAATAAAGCGAAAATAACAAATATCTTTTCTAATGACAGAATTAGCTTATGCATCACTGCTTCAGTTGATAAATAAATATATCTTTAAGGAAGATTATGAGGTTATTGAAAGTATGTTCTATAGATGTTTGGCATTAACATCATTTAGCATCTTTGTATTAACTATTTCCCAGGCTGAAGCTGAAAACTTAAATACCTGAATCTCTGCCTTTACACTTAACAGGAACTAGATACTAAGTAGGTTGGCGTAAAAAATTATCGTTTGGATAAGGCAGGGGGCAGGGAGCAGGGAGCAGGGGGAACAAGGGTTTTAGGCTTATTTACTATTCTTCACATAGTTTGGTTTTATTGTGCCGACTTACTTATTTGATTAATTTAGTACTATTCCTATATAGACTAGTTTACCCAGAATGCTTATGAAAATCTCAATCGACAAACAATTTTGGATTTTGCGGAAAGTTGCGGTGCGGTGAGTGTAGTATGGTCTTGGGGGTTTCCTCCCGTTGAGCAAACTTTTCAAGACGGATTGTGGATTTTGGATTAACTCCATGTCCTTCAGTGATTAAACTGATGTATCTTTTTTATTTTGTGAGCTAATTTACAAATTAGTTCCGCTAATTTATTGATGCATATTTATTTAGCTGTCCAGGGGTAAACTGGAATGAATTCTCCAGAAAATTACGAACAAGAATTACAACATAGAGAACGTAAATTAAGGGAAAAGGAAGCAGAACTACGACTTCGGGAATTGGAAACTGAAATTTCTGAGCAGGATGCTAAGTTCTATCGAACGGTGAAGCATGAATCAAAAAAGACTGAAAAACCTGCTTGGCGGAAAAAAACTGTCTTGGGACTAAAGTTATTCGGTTTGGGAGTTGTAGCACTGGTGGCTGTCCGTTTAGCTGCTGTAGTTGCAGGAGTAGTTATTATTGGAATTTTAATGTTTGCGGCTTATAAATTATTTTTCCATCCTCAAAACTAAAGATTATGAGTTATCAAATACCTACTGATCGGTTTATTCACGATTTAGAGCGATTTGTTCGAGTCCGTTCTGAGGTTTCCATTGCTTTAGATAAACTTGCTGAGACTATCGATAGGGCAGAAATTGATGGGGATACTGCTTCCGGAAAACTCAGTTTAGAACGGGATATTGAAGATATTAAGGTAGCGAGTAAAAATCTCCGCCAAGGTGTATTCCGTCTGTTGGTGTTGGGAGATATGAAACGGGGTAAGAGTACGTTTCTAAATGCATTGATTGGGGAAAATTTGTTACCCAGTAATGTTAATCCTTGTACGGCGGTGTTGACTGTTTTGCGCTATGGTGCAGAGAAACAAGTAACTGTACATTTTAATGATGGAAAGAGTCCACAAAAGTTAGATTTTGATACCTTTAAACATAAGTATACTATTGATCCGGCAGAGGCAAAAAGGTTAGAGCAACAGAAGCAGGAAGCATTTCCTGATGTTAGTCATGCTGTGGTTGAGTATCCCTTACCATTGTTAGAAAAAGGGATTGAAATTGTTGATAGTCCAGGATTAAATGATACGGAAGCACGGAATGAATTATCCTTGGGTTATGTGAATAATTGCCATGCAATTTTATTTGTTATGCGAGCTTCCCAACCTTGTACTTTAGGAGAACGGCGCTATTTAGAGAATTATATTAAAGGTAGGGGACTTGCGGTTTTCTTCTTACTAAATGCATGGGATCAAGTCAAAGAGTCATTGATAGATCCCGATGATGAGGAGGAATTACAAGAAGCAGAAGGTCGTTTGCGACAAGTTTTTCAGGCAAATTTAGCTGATTACTGTATTGTTGATGGACAAAATATCTATGATGAACGGGTGTTTGAAGTCTCTTCTCTGCAAGCATTACGTCGTCGATTAAAAAATCCTCAAGCTTCATTGTCAGGAACTGGTTTCCCTCGGTTTATGGAAGCATTAAATACCTTTTTAACTAGGGAAAGAGCGATCGCAGAATTGCGACAGGTAAAAATCTTAGCTCGTCAAGCTAGTGCAAATACTCAAGAAGCGATCGATAGACGTATTCCTCTTCTGGATCGAGATGTGAATCAACTCAAGGAACGGATTACTTCTGTAGAACCGGAATTTAACAAGCTCAGGGGTATTCGGGATGAGTTTCAGCAAGAGATTATTCGTACTAGGGATACCCAAGCCAAGTCTATTGCTGATTCTTTCAAGAGTTATGTTTTAAGTTTAGGTAATACTTTTGAGAATGATTTTCTCCGCTATCAACCAGAGTTAAATTTGCTTGATTTCCTCAGCAGTGGGAAACGGGAAGCTTTTAATACTGCATTACAAACAGCTTTTGAGCAGTACATCGCCGATAAATTTGCGGCTTGGAGTTTAACTGCTGAAAAAGATATGGGTGCAGCCTTTAGACAACTTTCCCGCAGTGCGGCTAAGTATGGCATGTCCTATAATCAAGTCACAGATAGAATTACAGAAAAACTCACCGGCGAACCAGTCAGATTGAACAGTAGTGTCTCTGGTGAAGATGATAACTCACCGGCGTGGGCAAAATGGGCAATGGGATTGTTTTCTCTGGCTCGGGGAAATTTGGCTGGTTTCGCGATGGCTGGTGCGGGTTTTGATTGGAAAAATATTCTGTTAAACTACTTCACTGTAATTGGTATTGGTGGCATAATTACGGCGGTTACGGGGGTTTTCCTCGGTCCCATTGGCTTTGCATTGTTAGGTTTGGGTGTGGGTTTTTTACAAGCGGATCAAGCCAGAAAGGAATTGCTAAAAACTGCTAAGAAAGAGTTGATGAAATATTTACCCCAGGTAGCCAATGAGCAATATCATACTGTTTACAGTGGGGTGAAGGAGTGTTTTGATTCCTATGAGCAAGAAGTGAATAACCGCATCAATGATGATATTACAGCTCGTAAGTCAGAATTAGATAACTTACTCAAGCAGAAACAAACCCGTGAAATTGACCGTGATACAGAATTAAAACGGTTAAGTAATCTTAGGGAGGATGTGACTGTACAGGTAGAAAAGGTAGAGTTAGCTTATAGTAATTTAATTGCTGATTACAGTTAATTTTTGGCGTTGCTGATTCAGAATGTGAATTTGGCTCACCAAAATAGGGAGTAGGGAGTAGGGAGTAGAGAGTAGGGAGTAGGGGAAGAGGAAAAATACCCTACTCCAGGATTGTTTGTTAGCGAAGCGCGAAGTGTCTCCTGAAAGGAGATAGCGTGTCCGGTAGGACATAGCCCCCGGATTTATCCCTGGAAAGTTAAGAAAATTTGGGTGGAGAGGCGCAAGCGGTGACAGACAAAACGTCAACATTAAATCCCCTACTTTTAAGTATGGGACATCCCTACTCCCACGCCCCTACTCCCTACTCCCTCGTTAAGCAGAGGCGCTCCAGGCGAAGAGTTAGGGATTTTAGAGACTAGATTTTGGAAATAATTGTCAACCGTCAACCAATGCAACAGGTACTTCAAAACTATCAACAACTAGCAACAGCAATTAAATCTGCGTCTAAATTGCTAGATTTAGATCCAAAATCAGCACTTTATACAGATGCGATCGCTATTTGTCATCATCTGACTAATCCCAACTTGCGTATTGCTGTATTTGCACCTTTTAATCATGGCAAGTCTACCTTAATTAATGCCATGTTGGGGAATAAAACTTTACCCATTGATTTGATTCCTACCACTGGTGCAGCGATTATAGTTAAGTATGGGACTGACTTACGGACTCGCATTGTTTTAGTTGATGGTACGGAGATTTACCGCCCTGGTACGGATATTTTAAAAAAGTTTGCCGTTCTTGATGGTGAGAGACGGATGCGGGGAGATGTTGCATCTGTGGAGGTGTTTTGTCCCCACCCTTTGCTAGAAACGGGGGTGGAGTTCCTTGATTTACCCGGAACTAATGACAGGGAAGCACAAGATAATTTGGTACGTCAACAACTCCTAGGTGCGGATTTAGTCGTGCAATTACTAGATGCGCGGAAGTTGATGACTTTGGAGGAACGGGAAAATTTACGGGATTGGCTGTGGGAACGGGGAATTAAAACAGTTATTTTTGTGGCGAACTTTTTGAATTTGTTAGAGCCTGACGAACAAAAACAAGTGCAACATCGCCTACGTTTTGTAGCTGAAAGTTTCCGCGCTGAATTACCTTCCGGCTTTAGTAATTTGTATCGAGTTGATGCTTTACCTGCTTTAAGAGCTAGATTAAAAGGAGATGTTGCAGCTGCTAATACTAGTGGTTTAATCGAGTTTGAAACCGCATTACAAAACTTGGTGAGGATTCTGCAAAAAGATACCCAAGTAGTAAGAAAGCCAAGGGTAGAAAAAATAGCTGCAAAAATCCAGCGATCGCTAAAAATAAAAATTACACCTTTAGAAGTTGAAATCGCTCAATTTTCAGACAAAAATCAGGCAAAATACAATATTAAAAAACGTGCTGCCGAGTTAATTAAACAAGGTTTTCATCAGAGTATTAATGAATTAAAAGATTTTTTAAACATAACCAACTTGCGAGATAAATATCAAGCAGATGCTGCTGTTGCTTTGGCTCAAAATGAGTTTAAATCATGGGAAATAGATCATCTCAAACAAGATTTAAAACAACTACAATTAGAAGTGAGTAAATGGCTGTATCAAGCTAATGAAATCTTCCAAACTACAAGACCAGAAGATTTATTCATTAACTTACCCAATACACCACAAGTTACCCTACCCCATAAGCCAGGAATTGATGATGGGATTAGCGATCCCAGTTCCTTAGCGGTTGGTGGCGGTATTGTTTGGTTATTAGGTGGCCCCGTAGGTGCTGCTGTGGTCGGAAGTATCACCTATATGGTGAATAAAAATCTGCAAAAAACAGAGACAAAAACATCTAATGAATCCTATCATCAACAAGTCGCAAAAATTTGTCTTGATGCTGTTGATGATTATTTAATGCAAGTGAATCGTCAAGGATTATCAATTATAGATAAATATCAGCAACAATTAGAAATTATTATTCAATTTAATCGTAGTGAACTACCATTAGAAATTCAACAAAAACAAATTGAATTACAGAAATGGCAAAATAGTTTATCCGAGTTAAATCAACAGCTACAAAAAAGTCTGGACATTCCTATTACTGATGAATTTAAAATTGAAGCAAAGACTTTCAATTCTCCAGAAATAAAACCTCCACAAACCCAAACTAAATCCTCAGTGTATAGTTTCTCTGGGAAAGGTGTGAAAGAAGAAGTTGTAATTCCCCGAAAAGCACCACAGCAACAACAAAATCAGCAAACAAACCAAACAACCACAAAAAAATCACCTCCATCTTCCCCTCCCCCACCAGCACATGATTTAGAAGCAAAATTCAGTGCTTGGGAAATTGATCAAGAAATTGCCCAAATGAAAGCAAATATGGGTAAGTCTGGATTTAATCGTAGTAAAAAAAATAATAACCAACAAAATCAAACAAACAAAGATAACAAGAGTAACAATAAGTCTCAAGCTAAAGTAGATCAACAACAAATTAATCGAGCTTACAAAATATTAGGACTACAGCCAGGAGTATCTATAGTTGAGATTAAAAATACTTACAAAAAATTGGTTAGGAAATGGCATCCAGATTTATATATAGATAAACCGGAAATGAAACAAAAGGCTGAGAAAAATATGCGATTAGTTAATGAAGCTTACTCGCTTTTATCCCAACAATAACTGTTATGCCAACAATAAATTTTGTTAATTGGCAATTTACTAATTTAATCTTATAGTACTATGCGATTAGGGCGCGTACATTGTTGAAGCACCAAAGCTATTAACAGTAAACTTATTACTTATTACTTATTACTTATTACTTATTACTTGCCCGTAGCACTATAATTGGCAATTTTCGGATATAAAAGGGTGGGAATTACCCACCCTCAATTACAATCATCGGAGGAATCACTTATTGGGTTGAGGAGTCATTCTTAAGTAAGGCTTAACCACTTCAAAGCCTTTAGGAAATTTCTGTTTCAGTTCCTCGGGATCTTTAATGGTGGGGACAATTACGCAATCATCACCATCTTGCCAATCTGCTGGTGTAGCCACACTATAGTCATCAGTTAACTGTAGGGAGTCAATTACCCGCAAAATTTCATCAAAGTTACGTCCGGTGCTGGGAGGATAGGTTAAAGTCAGACGTAATTTTTTGTTCGGATCGATAATGAAAACTGTCCTTACCGTTACCTTAGCATTAGCATTGGGATGAATCATATCGTACAAATCGGAAACTGTACGATCTGCATCTGCCAGAATTGGATAGTTGAGTTTTGTACTTTGGGTTTCCTCAATATCACCAATCCATCCCATGTGGGAATCTACATCATCAACACTGAGAGCAACGCATTTAACGTTACGTTTATCAAATTCTGGTTTTAATTTAGCAACAGTACCTAATTCTGTTGTGCAAACAGGTGTATAGTCTGCAGGGTGGGAGAACAGCACTACCCAGCTGTCACCTGCCCAATCATAAAAATTAATGTCGCCTGTGCTAGAGGCTTGGGTAAAGTTGGGTACTGTATCACCTAGACGGAGAGCCATGAAAGATTCCCTATTTTGTTAAAGCATGGTTATTTCACTTTGCAATCATGACATAAAACGCCTGTTGTTTAATGGGTGTTTAGCAGTTTGCAACAAAAAGTTATAGGTTTTAATGCTCAAATATCCTTATCCTCAGCGAGAAGGGTAAATTGAATCAATTTGGTCGTTGAATAATCTGCTCTACAACTCGCCGCTTTGCCTTGGGATCTATTCCGACTAACCTTACATACTCATCACTATATTCTGTCAAGCATTGTTTCAAGGTTGATATGGCATCTGATTCTGCATCAATTGTGCCCACATTACAACTTTGCCAAGAACCAGTACGAAAACGGCGCTCATCTACGTGCTCAACACCTATTTTGTAACCATAAGCCAGTAAATCTCGAACCTGTGCTTGAGTTTCCAGGGTGAGATGGGAATTATTGAGGTGATGTTTTTGGGAGCCATTGGTTGATGACTGGCTAATTGGTATTTCTGTATCCGCATGGTTACTTTCAGCAGATTGATTATACTTGCGGAAATTTAAGACGCGATTATACTCAGCAACCAAACGGTGATTATCCACTTGCTGCTGTTCTGTAACGATTAAGTTACCTATGTCTGTGAGGTGAGATAAGCTAAAATCAGGTCGTTTAAATTCTGGTAATCCAGCTAAACTTTTAACCACCCGTTGAGATATACGTTCTAAACCAACCTCATAAATAAAGTCACTAATTTGTTGATCATAAATACGCGATCGCAAGGCGCTAAAAAAGTCAATAGCCTGGTTGGGAAACTTATCAATTAATTGCTCTACTTCCTGGGATGACAGCCCATCTTCACTAAAAATACCACCAACAATACCCAGCTTGTCATCCTTATCTGGTTGCCAATAATATTTTTCCATGCGTCCATCCCGAATTAATGGAGCATAGAGGGTAGAAAAATCATTTCCAGTAGCGATAATGGGGACACGATGTAAAGGTGTAGCATCGTAACTTCCTGGAAGTTGGACATTGGTAGGATTATCGGCAATATTCATCAGTGTGGCATTTACCAATTGGGTATTCACCGTATACTGAGTACCTTCATCAAAGCGTCCCGCACCTGCATCTAAATCGTTGATCAGAATTACACACATTTGACCCCGCACTTTGATTAATTCGGCGGTTTCCCGGTAACGCAGACGCAATAAACGGGCGGGATCTCCAGCATCAGGACTTTCCAATTCTCCCCCGGAGATATGAGTTACTTCCACACCCATTTTTTCCAGTACTAAATCGCATTGAAATGATTTACCTTCACCTTTACGTCCATGAATTCCTAATATTAAAGGAACTCGCATATTGGGGATATTAAGATAGTTTTTGGTGATAAAAATGGCAAGTTTCTCTTCAAAATGGGGGGAGATATAATAACTCATATTAATTTTGGATTTTTGATTGATTGTTAGCAGTGGTTAGTTACAACTTGGCTTTCAATAATATTATGATGCAAAATGTAAAATTTTATCAGCGTACTTTATATACTAATAAAAATTTCTTAAATCCTTATATAAATTCCTTTATATTTACCACCATGATATATTTGACTTGGGTAAATGCTTGGATTATAGATATTTCTGAAACAGTTTTTATTCATGGGATGAACTACTCAATTACTTTGTAGTCCATTAAGATAAAGGTGTAGCATTTAGAGCCTATATAAGACTAACGAACGATGAAGTATAGAAAGACTATATGCATATGAGCAGACTCAATCAACTCCCTGAGGATCTTCCAATTCCAAAAGATGATGGCACCTGTCGCCATTTACCAGGATTCCCTGTACCAACTATAAAGCTTTCCGCAACAACCGGACAATCCGTTGATATATGTGCAGAAAGCCATCAGCAGCGTGTTGTAATATACTGCTATCCCATGACAGGGCAGCCTGATAAGCCCTTACCAGAAGATTGGGATATGATCCCAGGTGCCCGGGGCTGTACACCTCAGTCTTGTGCTTTTCGGGATCATCATACTGAAATCAAAACCCTTGGTGCCTCTGTTTATGGGCTAAGTACACAATCAACCGACTACCAACAAGAAATGGTAACAAGGCTACATCTGCCTTTTCCTATATTAAGTGATGAGCAGTTGTTACTTGCAAAAGCTTTACAGTTACCAACATTTTCTGTTGATGATATGACTTTAATTAAACGACTGACGCTGATTTTATATCAAGGTTTCGTTGAACATGTGTTTTATCCAGTGTTTCCACCAAATAAAAATGCTGCTATTGTTATACAATGGCTTCAAGAGAATTAAATTATTAAATACTATTTAATAATATACTTACATACTTCACCGAAACCAACTTAACCAACCATCCCAATTATCTACAATTTGTGCAAATACTTGATAACCTCCTGCTCTGGGATGAGCACCATCATTATTTTTAGCTTCATCTATCCACACAGAAGATTTTTTTAAAATAGGAAAAACATTTAAATAAGGTATATTCAATTGTTGGCAAACTAAACCAAACTCTTGAGATAAATTAGCAATTCTCTGATTTTGTTCCCTATCTCCACATGGTGCTGGACTAACCATTAACACAGGGTATAACTGTTTAGCTGCACTTAAAATACTGGAGAGATTTTCAATTGATTGATTTATTGGTACGCGGGTTTTCCCATTTTCTATTGTTATGTCATTTACACCAAAGGAAAACACAACCCTACCATCATATTCTTTTGGTAAGCGATAGGAAACTTCTGTTAACCAACGATTTTTTAGCTCAGTGCTAGTTTCTCTTCTTACACCTAAATTATAGTACGTTATATCGTAACCTTTTTGATTGGCATTTACACATATTCTACCTGTCCAACCAAGGCATTGGGGGTCGCCAGTTCCATTCACAAATGATTCTCCTAGAAAGCAAATTCTCACTTCTGAAGGCTTAGTTCCTGACATAATTAATTAATTTTATAAGAGTAGATTAGCCACTCACTTCCACTTCCATATTTTTGATATAGCTGTTGTGCGATCGCATTATCTTTAGTAGTTGACCATCTAACTGTACTCATACCACGGGACTGAAGATAATTGATGCAGTAGTCAACCAACTTTTTGCCATATCCTTGCCTACGATGATTTTCTAATATATATAAATCATTGAGAATGGCAATTTGTTCGGCAATGGTACTAGAAAATGAATAATAAATTGTTGCGAAACCAAGATGTATTTCCTTATCTTGCAAGAGAAATAATTTTCCCAATTCTTCATTATTCATGATTCTATTCAAGTGTTGACGATTTTTTTCTGTATCAATCGCATTTACTTGATAGAATTCTTGGTATTTTTGTAACAGCTCTAAAGCAACATCAAAATTTTTCAGGTTTAACTCTTCTATAACCATGACACGATTTGCATTCAGCCATTTGATGCTAAAAAAATAAAAAGAAGAGAGGTAGATATTTCCACCCCTCTTAATTTTAAAATACCGAGTTGTCGCTAATTATTAATAGCGAATCAATCTTAGTATCTGTTGGGTTTGTGAACAATGAAGCTGAGGATTTGACACTGCTTAATATTATCAAAACCAACAACGCGGATAAAGCAATTAGAGTATTGAGAACGACATTCTTGTACTTCTCTCAATACATCTTGGGTGCTGGTAGCGTTGAACAAAGGCAATTTCCACATTGTCCAGTAATACTGGGTAGGTTCAGAATCTTCGTTGAACTCAATTGCTGGGAAGTAACCTTGATCCAAAACGTACTGAATTTGCTTGGCGATTTGAGCGTCACTCAGAGGAGGAAGGTAAGAAAGGGTTTCGTAACGACGCTCTTTTGGTAAAGTTTGCATAGTTTTTGATGATAGTTGGCGATATTTGAACTACGGTAAGCAGAATCTAATCAGATGGAATATCTAAATTAGGATCTGGATTGGTTTTTTGCTCCGTCTCTAGGCTGGGGTTAGATAAATTCAACTGCGTAATACGCTCAAGATGCTGACGACGATGCTGCATATTAGCTTGCTGAATACCAGTGCAAAGCATTTCTGGTAAAAACTCAGCTACTTCCTCTGCAATATTTTCTCTGACAGACATAATCCGCAAAGCCAATTCTGGTTTTTCTTGGAAAAGCTGCTCTATCAGAGCTTCCCCATCCTGAATTTTGTCGGCGGAAAAGTTATTTAGCCAGCGCCATAGTGGAGGATTTGTTTGACTAAGTTGAGCTAACACAGTTTTAATTGCCTGGTAAGTCAGGTAACGTTGCAGTGTCTTAGCTGTGTCTTTCGCAATTTGCTTCAAATTCATGCTTGACCCCAGCCTTTAGTTAAGTTAAAAGTCAAAAGAAGAAAAAATATATTCTTTTACTTTTTAACTTTTACCTTGTACCTAAGAATTAGACGGTATCCATTGCCTCGAACTCGAACTTAATTTCCTTCCACAGTTCGCAAGCAGCAGCTAATTCTGGGGACCATCTAGCAGCTTCACGGATGATGTCGCCACCTTCACGAGCCATGCTACGTCCTTCGTTACGAGCTTGAACACAAGCTTCTAAGGCTACACGGTTAGCGGTTGCGCCAGGAGCATTACCCCAGGGGTGACCCAAAGTACCACCACCAAATTGTAGTACGGAATCATCACCAAAGATTTCTACCAATGCGGGCATGTGCCATACGTGGATACCACCGGAAGCTACAGCCATTACACCAGGCATAGAAGCCCAATCTTGGGTAAAGTAAATACCGCGAGACTTGTCTTGCTCAACATAGTTTTCACGTAGCAAGTCAACGAAGCCCATGGTGATACCACGCTCACCTTCCAATTTACCAACAACGGTTCCGGTGTGAATATGGTCACCACCAGACATCCGCAAACACTTAGCCAATACCCGGAAGTGAATACCGTGGTTCTTCTGACGGTCAATAACCGCGTGCATCGCTCTGTGGATGTGTAGTAATAGACCATTGTCACGACACCAACGAGCCAAGGTGGTGTTAGCAGTGAAACCTGCGGTCAGGTAGTCATGCATAACGATGGGCATATTCAGCTCTTTAGCGTACTCAGCCCGTTGTAACATTTGCTCGCAGGTAGGAGCGGTTACGTTCAAATAGTGACCCTTGATTTCACCAGTCTCTGCTTGTGCTTTGTGAATAGCATCAGCCACAAACAAGAAGCGATCGCGCCACCGTTGGAAGGGAGCAGAGTTGATGTTTTCGTCGTCCTTGGTGAAGTCCAAACCACCGCGCAAACATTCATACACAGCACGACCGTAGTTCTTCGCAGACAAACCTAACTTAGGCTTAATGGTACAACCCAACAAAGGACGACCATACTTATTTAATTTGTCACGTTCAACTTGGATACCGTGGGGAGGGCCTTGGAATGTTTTCAGGTAAGCAACGGGAATCCGTAAGTCTTCCAAACGTAGTGCTCGCAGAGCTTTAAAACCAAATACGTTACCTACAATGGAGGTCAACACATTAGTTACAGAACCTTCTTCAAACAAATCCAAAGGATAAGCTACGTAGCAAATATATTGGTTATCTTCACCAGCAACTGGCTCAATATCGTAGCAACGACCTTTGTAGCGATCTAGGTCGGTGAGCAAGTCTGTCCACACGGTTGTCCAAGTACCAGTGGAAGACTCAGCAGCTACAGCAGCGCCAGCTTCTTCTGGAGGAACTCCCGGCTGGGGTGTCATGCGGAACGCCGCTAATAAATCTGTATCTTTTGGTGTGTAGTCTGGGGTGTAATAAGTTAATCGGTAATCCTTTACCCCTGCTTCATACCCTGCTTTTGCCTGAGTCTTCGTGTAAGACATATTTACCTTCCAAGGAGTCACTCTGTTGAACGACAAATTTCGCTAGGTGCTGTTTATCATCATCATTACCTATCCTCTGTTCACTAGAGAATTGGTTGGGAACATTATTCTGTTAGGGATTGTCTGTAGTGAGGTCTAGTTCTTTTTCTGAGACGGGGTACTGAATGAATATCCAACAATATTCACTTCTTGATTGCTTTCGCTCTCCCACGCCTTGAGAATACTTTTTCCCAGGACCCTTACATAATCAGCACGCTAGACAGCGCACTTGCCCTTTCTCCATTTTCCCAGGAATCAAAAATAATTTTTATTTGTTCCCCTGAACCACCACTCAAAGTATCAACTGTTGTTGATGGAGTTTGAGGGAGATGACGAGTGAAAGACAAAAATCGCACTCCACGTAATTTGTATCTAGTCTCACAATATATCAAGAATCCGATAAGTTTTTCTTTCAATCTGCTTAACTTTGTTATTTAAATTCATTATTAAACATTTTTTTTACTTTTTGTTAACGATAAGTAACAAAACCACATGTTTCGTTGTATGTCGAGAATATTGGAGAAATAACTACATGTTCTCAGAGCAACGCCATCAGAAAAATCACGGCAGACTGTAAAAAAAATACCAAGTAGGGGAACACTGAGATTAACCCACAGCCAGTTGTATTGATTGCTATGGGTGCTGTATCTACGAGGATGTGTGACCGTGTTATTGTTTCGCAACCAGACTAACCCACTATTTATTCCCGTCCTACTGGGATGTGTAGTACTATCAACCCTAGGTTTCCAGGGCATCAGGAATCAGGTGTTAGCGCAGAAAAATCAACCTAGCAAAAAACCAGACAAAATTCTCCAAGTAAATCCATCGGAGCTAACCCCTACTTACCCTGCTAAGGCTCCACCACAAAAAGTTAATCCCTTGCCCGATGAGCGTCAACGGCAGGAAAACGTTGGAGAAGTTAATTATCGGATTGGTGCATTACAAGCAGACTATACCGGTAATCTTTGGGTTGGTTCTTGGCGGGGGTTAACACGGATTGACCCGAACACAGGTAAAATATTGGCTCGGGTGAGGTTGCCCAACTTAACCATTGGAGATATCACCCAAGATAAAGTCGGTCGTTTATGGGTGGGAACCTATGGAGGACTGAAAAGGATCGACCCTCGTAGTAGTGAAATTACAGCCCAGAATTTATTTTTGCCTTCTAAAAGAGTATTATCTTTATTGATTGACAAAAGAGGTTATTTGTGGGTAGGAACCGATAATGGTTTAGCATTAATTAGTCCTGACCAAGGATTGTTGATGACCACCTTACAAAAACTGCCTGGTGTGAGTGCTAATGCTTTGACCTTGGATGCAGAAGGCCAACTATGGGTAGGAACCCTCGATCGCTTGGTGCGGGTAGACACCGCTAAAGCCTTTGTCATCAAGCAAATTGATCGCTTACCAGGAGGAACTGTACAAGCCCTGGCAACTAGCCCAGAAGGATTGATTTGGGCAGGGATGCCAAATAACTTATTAGTCATAAACCCTCAAACCGGTGCTATCTTAAGGTCTGTCACACCTTTAAGGGGACGTAATGTAAAATCAATTAAGTTTGCCAAAGATGGTAGTGTGTGGGTTGGTACTAGTAATGGTTTACTACGATTAAATCCACATACTGGTGCTGTATTAGATCAAAAAGTACCTGGTCTTCCTTCTAGTCGAGTTTTAGCGATCGCTCCTGATGTGGGTAATAAATTATGGATTGGTACGACTGAAGGTTTAGCTTGGTTAATGCCTAATATGAAACAGGCAAGACCCCATTTTGGTTTTACTCGCGCAGTTAAATGAAGAGAGAAGGAGGGAAGGAGTGAAGGAATTAATCTCGATTTCTTCACAGTTTCCAACTCTCAGTTCCCAATCTAAAATCTAAAATCCGTCTTGAAAAGTTTGTTCAACGGAGGGAACCCCCGCACCGCAACTTTCCGCAAAATCTAAAATCCCAAATTGCCAATGCCAATTACTACCCACAAATTAATCCAATGGAAGCAGGAAGGACGAACCATAGTAGCTTTAACAGCCTGGGATTATGCGATCGCTCAACTCCTTGATTCTGCTGGGGTGGATTTAATTTTGGTGGGTGATTCTATGGCGGTAGTCTTGGGGTACGAAAATACACTACCAGTAACTTTAGAAGAAATAATTCATCACGCTAAAGCAGTTCGTCGTGGTGTTTCTAGAGCATTGATGGTAGTAGATTTACCATTCTTGACGTATCAAGAAAGTATTCAGCAAGCAATGCACTCAGCAGGACGAGTACTCAAGGAAACTGGGGCACAGGCAGTAAAATTAGAGGGTGGTTATCCACAAATGCTGGAAATTATTGCCCGATTGGTGCAAGCGGGAATTCCGGTGATGGGTCATGTGGGTTTAACACCCCAGTCCGTGCATCAATTGGGTTTGCGTCAACAAGGAAAAACCGACACAGATGCCCAGAGGATTTTACAAGAAGCGATCGCTCTGGAACAAGCGGGGGTATTTTCTCTAGTCTTGGAGCATATTCCCGCAGATTTAGCATTACAGATTACTCAAAAACTCAGTATTCCTACTATTGGAATTGGTGCAGGTAAAGATTGTGATGGTCAAATTCTAGTTACTTCTGATGTGTTGGGGCTTTCAGCAAGACAACCACCATTTGCTAAAGTTTATACAAATCTGCGACAGACAATTACTAAAGCTGTGGAAGATTACGGGATGGAAGTTAGGGAAGGTAAGTTTCCAGAATCTTGAAAATAAGTACTAAGTACTAAGTACTAAGTAATAAGTAATAAGTAATAAGTAATAAGTAATAATTCCTTTCTTGATGCAGTCGCTCATGGGAGAGACCCTCAAGACCGCGCTGCATCGCTATTTCAAGCCCTCAGATTCATGTATCGGGTTTCTCCCCTGCTCCCTGCTCCCTGCTCCCTGCTCCAACAATGTCCGCACCCTAATTGCCTAGTGCTATAACTATTCAGCATGGAAGCAAAAAATAAGGGGAAGATTAATGTTTCTTCCCCCTGTCTTCTTGTTCGATTGTTCTGAGATTGATTATCTAAATTGTCGTTCCCTTTGAGCTTTTTTCTTAGCATCTGCTGTTGCTTTTTCAGTTGTCGCTTTCTAGCAGAACCACCCTTACCTTTATTATTTCTCCCTTGCTTGCGGGGAGACTCCCATCTTTTTAATCGCATGGTAGTGACTTCCTTAAATTTTAATCCAATACCAAACTTATAATACAAATTGTATTTTATTGTAGCCTAAATTGTCAACTAAGATTAAATATATTTTTTTTGAGAAATATTCTTGATTAATTTAATGAATTAATGATATGAGTTGAGAATAATTAATTTATTGCAAAAAGTTCCCTTTAATAATTACGGAGAGTAGAAGGGTGAGACAAGCGTCGTTGATGAAAATCTCAGCTGGAGCATTGGCTGTTGTTATCAGTATGGGCATGGGTTTAGCAAATAGTGCCCAAGCTCAAACCCTAATTATTTATTCAGGTAGGAGTAAAAAGCTAATTGGACCCTTGATTGAAAAAGCCAAAAAGGATTTAGGGTTTAATATTCAAGTGCGCTATGGTAAGACTGCTCAATTAGCGATCGCACTGTTGGAAGAAGGTAGAAATAGTCGTGCCGATCTATTTTTTGCCCAAGATGCTGGAGCCTTGGGAGCAGTGGAACAAAAACAACTCACTCTGAAAATTCCATCACCACTATTAAATCAGGTTGATAACCGTTTCCGTTCTCCACAAGGTCATTGGTTAGGCATTTCTGCAAGGGCACGGACAGTTGATTATAATACCAAACTAGTAAACAAAAGCGATTTACCAGAATCAATTTGGGACTTAACCAAACCCAAATGGCGAGGCAAAGTAGGTTGGGCTCCTACCAATGGCTCATTTCAATCCTTTGTTACAGCTATGCGAGTTTTGTCAGGGGAGCAAAAAACCTTACAATGGTTGCGTGCTATGAAGGCTAATGGAGTGAAATCATATCCCAAAAATACTCCAATTGTGGCAGCTTTAGGAAGGGGCGAAATTCATTTGGGACTAGTAAACCACTATTATTTACAACGCTTCAAAAAAGATAATCCCAATTTTCCGGTAGCACACCACTATACGCGCAAAGATCCAGGCGCTATGATAAATGTGGCAGGGGTGGCAATTATGAAGACCACCGATCAAAAAAAAGATGTGGAAGCATTGATTAATTATCTACTTAAACCTGTATCACAAAATTATTTTGCTCAAAACACTCGTGAGTATCCTTTGGCAGCAGGAGTCAGCGCATCTACCAAGCAAATTCCATTGAAAGAACTTAACCCACCTAACATTAACCTCAGTAACTTATCTGATTTAGAAAAAACTTTGGAATTACTACAAAAATCAGGAGCATTGTAGTCATTGAAAGCGGTTCGCCCTCCATTGTTTCTCACTCTAGCAGGGGTGGTGGTAGCAATTGCCATTGCCCTTCCTTTGGTGTATTTAGTTATCCGTACAGCAGGTATGGGTTATGAGGATTTGTGGGCATTAATTTCTAGTTCCCGCAATCTCTCTATTTTAGTTAATAGTGCGGTGATGGCGGTACTAGTAACTGTATTTTCTACCCTGATCGCCGTACCCCTAGCATTTTTAACTGTACGCACAGATTTACCCGCACGGCGGTTTTGGTTAATAGTAACCACATTACCCTTGGCAGTTCCCAGCTATGTAGGTAGCTTCACCCTCATTGCTACCTTAGCGCCTAGGGGTAGTTTTTTGCAGATATTACTAGCACCCTTGGGAGTGGAGGAGTTACCATCCATCTATGGTTTACCGGGGGCTGTGTTAGCAATCACCTTGTTTACCTATCCCTACATGTTGCTAAGTGTCCGTTCTGGTTTGCAAGGTATTGACCCATCACTAGAAGAAGCTGCTAGAAGTTTGGGTTGTAGCAAAAGGGAAACCTTTTTTAAGGTAATCTTACCCCAATTAAGACCTTCAGCGATCGCCGGGGGTTTGTTAGTCGCTCTATACTCCCTAAGAGATTTTGGCACCCCTTCTCTGATGCAGTTTGATGCTTTTACTAGGGCGATTTTTATCCAATATACAGCTAGTTTTAACCGTAATTCTGCCGCCGCATTAGCTTTAATGCTAGTTTCCCTAGTATTAGTTATTTTATGGCTAGAATACCGAGTGCGATCGCGGGCTGCATACTACAGTCGGGGTTCCGCATCTCAACGTCCCATCCCAGTAATCAAGTTGGGAAAATGGAAGTGGTTGGCTTTTAGTTTTTGTTTGCTCATCGCTATCTTCAGCGTCTTTCTACCCGTTGGTATTACCATATTTTGGTTAATGCGTGGTTTGAGTACAGGCTACTCCTTCCCGAATTTATTACCAATAATCTTCAATTCCGTGGGAGTAGCAGCATTAGCAGCCATAGTAGCCACGGTATTTGCTTTACCAATTGCCATCCTTGCAGTCAGATTTCCTCATAAAATTACCGCTATCATTGAGCGTTGTTCCTACATTGGGTTTGGAGTACCGGGAATTGTAATTGCCCTCTCCTTAGTTTTTTTTGGAGCTAATTACTTACCGTTCCTGTATCAAACTTTGCCCATGCTCATGTTTGCATACTTGGTTTTATTTTTACCTCAATCCCTAGGTAGCGTCCGTAGTTCCCTCTTACAAGTTAATCCCCAACTGGAAGAGTCAGCCCGCAGTTTAGGCAGATCCCCTTGGCAAACCGTCAAAGAGGTAACCCTACCCTTAGTCAGACCAGGGATTTTAAGTGGAGCAGTGCTTGTATTTCTGACCACCATTAAAGAACTACCCGCCACCATGTTGCTATCTCCCATTGGTTTTAGTACTTTAGCAGTGGAAATCTGGCAAGCCACAGAAAATGTGGATTTTGCCGATGCAGCAGCAGCTTCCCTAACCATGCTCTTGGTTTCTATGGGTTCAACCTTACTGATTCTTTCCCAGGAACAAGTTCAAAATAAAACATAAATAACTAGATTTTTATACGTAAATTAACTATGAAACCAGTAATTTTAAACTTACAAAACATTGCTAAGAAGTTTGTAGGTAATTCCTCGAACGCAGTTGATAATGTCTGCTTAAAATTACACAAGGGTGATATTTTGGGGCTACTAGGGCCCTCTGGTTGTGGCAAAACAACCCTATTGAGAATAATTGCTGGTTTTGAACAACCACAAACAGGAACAATAGAAATTGCCGAAAAATTGGTTTATTCACCCGAACTTTTTACTCCTGCAGAGCAACGGGATATTGGTATTGTGTTTCAGGATTATGCCTTATTTCCTCATTTGACAGTAGTGGGTAACGTTGCTTTCGGGTTAAAAAAACAACCAAAACAGGTAGTAGAACAACGAGTATCTGAAGTATTGGCTTTAGTCCAGTTACAGGGGTTAGAAAAACGCTATCCCTATGAACTATCAGGGGGGCAACAACAACGAGTTGCCCTGGCTCGGGCTCTAGCACCACAACCACAACTGATGCTACTGGATGAACCTTTGAGTAATCTTGATATTCAAGTCCGATTACAACTGCGAGAAGAGATCCGAGATATTCTCAAAGCAGCAGGAACCTCAGCCATTTTTGTCACCCATGACCAAGAAGAAGCCTTAGTCATGTCTGATACTGTAGGAGTAATGTACCAAGGACATTTAGAACAATTGGGTACACCAGAGGAAATTTATACCCACCCTGCATCCCGTTTTGTGGCAGAATTTGTTACCCAAGCTAATTTTTTGCCTGCCCACCGCCAAGGTAGTATGTGGTCAACAGAAGTTGGTTGTTTTCAATTTGCAGGTAAGTCTACCGCAAACAACCATGACAGTGCTGAATTAATGATTCGCCAAGAAGATGTGATATTACAGCCTGCTGATGACGCTGCGCTGGTAATTCGTACCCGGCGGTTCCTAGGGCGAGAATACCAATATTGTTTACAAACACCCTCAGGCAAAGAATTGCACGCCCGGACAATGTTGGATACCTTATTACCTGTGGGAACAAAAGTTAATTTAGCGATCGCAACTGATAAATTAAGGGTATTTCCTCACGGTCTTGGATAGTAATATCATGTCTGGTTAAATACTTATCATTAGGACTGCAAGGGAGCAGGGAGTAGGGAGCAGAGGAAAAACAAAACCTCATAAGTAGTTAAACATAATTAATTACACAATGTCATTGCGAGCGTAACGGAGTGAAACGAAGCAATCGCAAGGGTTATGATTATTTCGCGTAGTTTGTAATAATGGTAAATATTTTTGTTTGATTACTTATATGAATCTGGGAGCTTGAAATAGCGATGCAGCGCGATCTTGGGGGATCCAGCGTTGTAGACGGTAAGCCATTGCGGTGGACGGGTTTCCCGGCATAAAGCAAGTGGCGCAACCCGTAGGGATTTCCCGTCGCAGACGACTAGCGTTGGTCTCCCCCATGAGCGACTGCATCAAGAAAGGAATTATTACTTATTTCTTATTACTTGCGCGAAGCGCTATAACTGTTTTCAACCTAAACTTCCGGCATGAGGTGAAGAGTACCTAAATTTAAATCTTCTGGAGATAGGGATGGCACTTCAAATAGAGCCATCATATCCCGTAATTGGGGATTACCACGGGAAGCACCTGTTAATCCTCTAGCAAGAATCAAACCGCAGTAGCCTTGAGTCTTTTGACAGCGTTGATTCCATTTTTGGCGGGCTTCTGCATGTATTGGATCTGCTTGTAAAAATTCACCAAATAAAAATAACTCATTATTGGCAGTTTGCAATAAACCTAAATCGTAAGATTCCCCATCTATGGAGTTAACACCTGGATTAAAGCAAACTGCCTTGAGTCCTCCAGCTTGTTCAATACTTTCAATAATCTTTTTTGCTTTGGGACGGGAGGTTTGAATTAAAATTACAGGCAGCCCATCACCTATTGGTTTAATTTGCTTGACTTTTTGGCACTTTACTCGCTGATGTAGGTACTCCAACATTTCCCAAGAAACCACACCCAAACTGAGAAATGAATCTTCTGGAATTAAATCATCTCGTAAAGAGTTGAATATGGGGAAGTTGGAAATGTCTAATTCGTCATCAGCAGCTAAATCTGCCATTGTTTCCAATTCCCCGGCTAATTTAGGCATGGTAGCCAGGGAGATATTGACTGATTTTACCGATTCATTACCGTGAGGTAAAGAAATACGATAACGACGACTGATCTCGGGAAAGGCATTGCCGCTTAATTGAGTGCGTTTATCCCGGAAAAACCGTTGTAATGCCTCCAGTGCCACTGCGACTACTAATGCTTCTTCTTCATACAATACAGAACGTAATCCTTCTAAAGGATGGATATTACCAAAAGTTGGTTCGATGGCTGATAAAGGTAAACTGGCTAAATCTGCCAATTCCTGATTGTCCTCTGCAATTGTCTCAAAGGTTAAGAACAGGCAATCTTGTTTAAGAAAAGCTTCTTCCAAATCTGCTTGAGATTCCTCACTCCTTAAGACTGTGGTGCGAAATTGCTTCAGGGACTCTTGGGAACGATATAATAAAATCCCATACTCCATACCCAACATTCCCATGATGGAAACATAGAGGGTGCCCACATCCCACTTATTAATTTCCAGGGATATGATTTGCTGTTCTTCCAGAAATTCCCAAGGTGCTGCTTGCCAAATAGCAAAAGCTTTCTCCCTGAGGGTTTGAGCATACTCTGGTGGTAAATCAGGAATTTGATTATCGAGAACTTCGGTAAATCCCCGAAATAGTTGATCAATTAAAGGTAATTCCGGAGCATACTCAATATTTATATTTAAATCTTGCAATACCCCCCGCAAGTAAAATTGAATTTCTCTGTCTTTGACAACTATTCTTTGGGGACGAGCTGGTTTAGCTGGGCTATGGGGATTTTCCATTGCCTTCATTAATGTACGGACAATAGCTTCTGGGCCAGTATCTTTTGAGACTACATCCATGCCTCGGACAATACCTTGAGAACCATCAACCCAAAGAATACATTCACCTTTTGCCTCCGAGTCATAATGGGTAGATGGTGATGATGACAATGGACGGCGATCGCCCTCCCATATAGAAGGAATTTGATTTAATTTCTTCAGTCTGCGACTGGTAGAGCGATTAAAGGTGGTCATAGAGTAATTTAACTAGAAGCAGCAATAGGGACGGTAATCGATCGAATCACGATGAGTTTTAGATCCAAAACCTGACTGGTGTTTACTAAAAGCATAAAGCAGCAAAAATACCGAATCTTTGAAAACACCGAGTTTCTCAATTTTAGAATAAAAATCTCTGGGTGCTATGAAATAAGTATTGATAAATTGATAATTTCTAGCTGGAATGTCGCTAGAATAAATACAAAAACTATTGAGCTATTAATCCTCAATATATTCAATATTAGGTGATAGTTAGAGACACTACTAGGAGTTAAAATAACAAATGACACAAGCAACTCAGCCCCAACAAAAGGGCATTTTGTTGAGTGAAGCCGCATTGCAACAGGTAAAACTATTACGGGATCAGCAAGGCTCAGACCTGTGCCTCAGGGTAGGAGTCCGTCAAGGTGGCTGTTCTGGGATGTCCTACATGATGGATTTTGAACAAATCAGTCAGATTTCCCCTGAAGATGAAGTCTTTGATTATGATGGCTTTAAAATTGTTTGCGATCGTAAGAGTCTTTTATATCTCTATGGTTTGATGCTGGATTATAGTAATGCCATGATTGGTGGTGGTTTCCAGTTTACCAACCCCAATGCCAGTCAAACTTGTGGTTGCGGTAAGTCCTTTGGAGTGTAATATTGTCTGTTGTTTGTCCTTCGTCCTTTGTAGCCAACTACTGACCTAGGACAAATTATAAATGGCTCATGACAATTACCCATGACTAATGACTGAAACTGTTGAATCCCTATTTGATAAGGGTTTAGAAAGATATAAGGCTGGAGAAGCCGCATCTGAATTGATTCCTGTATTTAAGGAAGTTTGCGATCGCGCTCCCAAAAGTAGTGCCGCTTGGACTTGTTTGGCATGGTTATATTTATTGGAAAATAAATATAACCTGGCTTACAAAGCAGCCCTAAAGGCTACAAAGCTCAATCCTCAAGACCCCCAAGCTAGGGTTAACCTCGCCATTGCTATGCTAGAAACCAAGCAAAAAGGCTTACGACAACATGTAGAACTTGCCCAACAGTTAATATTTGTTAACTCGGAATGGGAAGAGGAAATTAAAAAAAGTATAGAGGATGGGTTCAGCAGAAAGCCTGATTGGCAGAGTTTAACCAAAGTCAAAAAATGGATTTTTGAAGAATCATAACTAGGGATCGGTAACTGGTAATTATTTTTACCTGTTACCATCCTTAAATTTTGGTGCAAGTGGAACAAATCAAGAATTAATGAAAGAAAAAATTATCAACTGGCTTAACCTGGTTTTAGTTGCAGATGTGTTTCTAGTTATTTTCGGGTTTGCCTGGTTAGCGATCGCAGCAATAGGTAAAACCATAGGAGTACCTCTAGGCTTGGATTTATGGCATACTCTGTGGCAACCCCTATTTAACCCTGCCATTGGTATTCTCATGGGTGGTGCCATTCTCAGTGGTCTAATTAGCTGGGTTGGGCGCAAATTTTCCAGTGATCAGTGAACCAAATTCAGAAAATTGCTGCGAATGATTTCTAATTCTCGATTAAATCGCAATAAATTATCCCCTCGTAATCGTATACAAGCCACTCACTGCTAAGTTTTTCTAAGATGCGGAAGGTGACAAACCACTCATTTAGCTCATGATCGTAACGAGCCTCGAGTAATTTTATATCTTCTTCTTTGCAGTTATATTCCTTTTGTGCTTTCTCTTTAGCAGCCGCAACCAATTTTTCTTCATAATTATTAGACATATGCCACAATTCCCCCAATAATTGTCATCAAGTCCCAAACAAATAGAAATACCATTGTTATGAGAATGGCTACAATAAACACAATATCGAAATAAGCGGTATTCTAGCAACTAAGTGACAATTTCAGCGCCAAGGGTATCAAATATAGCGCTACGCGCAAGTAAGAAGTAATAAGTAAGAAGTAATAAGTTTACTGCTCATGGGTTTCAGCATTCAAAAATGTCCTAACGTGCTTTAGTAGTGCTATATTTATAAAAAACAAAGGTATTATCTTACTTTTGACAATATTTTTGTAGAAGACTTGTAGCTAATTGCAAACTATTGGGTTGAGTTTGTACCGCATATGCTTCTCTCTCTATATCTTGTCTATGAATATTGGTATAGCGGAGAAAAAGTCGCCGAGCAGCCGGTATGGGTTGAAGTTCTAAGCCTAAAGTCTTGATTCTCCCTTTTCCCGCACACACTTGTGCTGCATGGACAGATTCATGGATTAAAGTTGGAGTCGCAATTTGTAAATCAAAAACTACTGGATTAATCCAAATTTTCTTTTCTTTTATTTTTAATAGACCATAAGCTCCTCGCTTTGGTGGTAGTTCAATTATGACCTCAAACCCATATTTTTCTAATTGATTTTTTAAGTCTAAAAATTGTTGGGGCACACCCTTGATTTGAGAAATTAATAATGAAGAATAAAGAGCCGCAATCTCTAACATATTTGTTAAAAATTTTAGTTTAACAAATAACAAGCACAAGGGGCGATCGCAAAATCGCCCCTGACTGAGAAATTATTAGGTTTTAATCGCACCAACCCTTGGAAGATAAATATTTATTCATCAATATTAACTAAGCTTGCCACCTGAGAGTTAGCTAATTTAGGGGCACTAAAAACACTAGAATAGAGGCTAGAAGAATCTTGGCGGGCAACTACTGGTAAGGCTTGACGAGCATGGGTCGCAACTTCTACTGTCTTCACATCATAAGCCTGGGTTGCTAATTTGGGATAGAAGCCAATGCCAATAATGGGAAGCAATAAACAAGCTGTGATAAATAGTTCCCGGGGTCTCAGGTCGGGAACAATTTTATCAAGATGTAACTCTTCGTTTTGTTGACCGTAGAATACTTCACGGAGCATGGACAATAGGTAAATAGGAGTTAAAATTACACCCACTGCACTCAGCATGACAACCACAACCTTAAAGCTGGAGCTGTAAACATCACTGCTGGTAATACCGAGGAATACCATTAACTCACCCACAAACCCACTCATTCCAGGTAATGCGAGGGAAGCCATTGCACCAGTGGTGAACACAGCGAATGTTTTAGGCATAACCTTTGCCATACCACCCATCTTGTCCATCATTAAGGTGTGGGTACGTTCATAGGTGACACCAGAGAGGAAGAATAAAGCTGCTGCAATTAAACCGTGGGACACCATTTGCAATACTGCACCACTGATACCCAATTCTGTATAAGAACCAATACCTACTAATACAAATCCCATGTGAGCGATGGAAGAATAAGCCAAGCGCCGTTTGAGATTAGTTTGAGCAAAGGCACAACAAGCGCCATAAACTATATTAACTACACCTAAAATTATTAATACAGGAGCAAAATAAACGTGAGCGTCAGGTAACATTTCCATGTTGAAGCGGATTAGAGCATAGCCACCCATCTTCAATAACACACCAGCTAGAATCATGGAACCAGGAGCAGAAGCTTCACCGTGGGCATCAGGTAACCAAGTGTGAAGAGGGAAAATTGGCAGCTTGACACCAAAGGCGATTAAGAAACCGGCATAAGCTAACAGCTCTAAAGCTTGGGGATACTGCTTCATTCCCAGAGCCATCATATCGAAGGTGACCGTATCTCCAGAGAATGCTATGGCAAAACCTGCAACTAAGATAAAGATAGAAGCAGCAGCAGTGTAGAGAATGAACTTAGTCGCAGCATAACGGCGTTTTGGTCCACCCCAGATAGAAATTAGCAGGTATACGGGAACCAACTCAATTTCCCACATCAGGAAGAATAATAGTAAATCCTGAGCCATGAATACACCAAGCTGGGCGCTATACATTGCCAGCATTAATGCATAAAATAAACGCGGCTTGTTGGTAACTTTCCAAGCCGCGAATATTGCTAGGGTGTTAATTAAACCTGTAAGCAGTACCAAGGGCATGGATAAGCCGTCAACCGCTACAGACCAATTCATGCCAATTTGAGGTACCCAAGCATATTTTTCCATTAACTGGAAACTTGAGTTGTGGAAATCGTAACTATGCCAAAAGGTGTAAACCATTAAAGCAAAGTCTGTTAGTGCTACCCCTAGGCCATACCAACGAATGGTTTTACCATCCTTATCTGGTACGAGGGGAACGGCTAAAGCAGCCACTAAGGGGAAAAGAATTATGGCTGTTAGCCAAGGAAAATCGAAAGAGTTCATGATTGAAAATTATTTTGAATTTTCATCTTTTATTACATTATATTAAGCAATAATTAGTTTTGTAAACGTAATTTATCCCTAAATTTAGACATAATCACCATAAACAAGAATAAATACTTATTAATTTTGGCGATAATCTATCTTATTGATAAAGTTTTATTAAGTCAACCAAGTCCTTACTTTAGCCTAACTTAACTTATATTTACATAATTTGAATTTCGAGATATGGCTATAGCCAGCCAAATTAGGACGCAAAGTACAATGATTCATATCCGAATGGCACTCTTGTTCAACGTAAACCCCTAATATTACTAGCTTTGGGGTGTAGAGTGTGGGGTATGGGGTGTAGGAAATAAAGAAGAAGAGAATTTTTTTTAAGCACTAAAATTGAATATCTATCAACACTACACCCTACCCCCCCCAATACCCTGCCCTGACTAGGTTTTGTCTTAACTTCGTGCCATTCGACTCATATCCCAACTTTTACGCCGAATAAGACTTGAGTTGATAGTTTACTACTTTTAATTACGCTTAATCCTACATCATCTTTTACAAGCCAGGACAACGTCTGCAACACCTGCTAAATCAGAAAATATCTGAACTTCCTCATAACTCCCCTGATTTTCCAACATTTCCCTCACTGCTGGTGCTTGTCCGGCCAACATCTCTACTAACCAGACTCCTCCAAGACAAAGATAGTCTGGTGCGATCTCCACCAATTCCCTGATAAAATTTAATCCATCCTCACCCCCGTCATAGGCTAGGTTCGGTTCGTGTAACCTCATTTCTGGTTGGAGCTCTGGTATCGTTTTACTGGGCATATAGGGGGGATTGGCTACCATCCCGCTTAACTGACCTTTTAAATCCCCTAGAGGATCGAACCAATTACCTTGATAAAATCTAATTCTGTTTCTTAAGCCTTCTTTGGCAGCATTCTTTTCGGCAATTTTCAAGGCTTTGGGGCTATAATCTACAGCATGAATTGTCCCCGATGGGAAAGCTTCGGCTAAACCAAGGGCAATTGCCCCACTACCAGTACCCAAATCTGCCCAATCTCCCGATATAAACTCGCTTTTAGACTTCACAGAAGCGATCGCCAAATCTATCAAGCACTTTGTCTGTGGTCGAGGAATCAGCACATCAGGAGAAACAATCAAGGAAAAATTACGCCAATGGGTTACACCCGTCAGGTACTGGACCGGCATTCTACCATCGAGCCTTTGTCGCCATAGCCTCTTGAGTTTGGCAAAATCAATATAAAGCTGAATTTCAGCTTTATCCTTAAATAACTCCAGGCGGAGACTCAATTCGTCCAGACCAGTGAATTCATCTAGTAACTGGTCTATCGCTGCTGGTTCTACACCTGCCCTGTTCGCCTGTCCTATTGCCTCTCGTCGCCACAAAGCCAGTTGGGCTCCGTCAATAATATATCGTGCAGTCATTCTTACCTGTGGTTATAACTAGCCTAATTAACTGCCTGATGATAAGTTTAGCCCTTCGGATACGCCACTTGCTTCGACGTGGGTTACCCACGCAACGCAGTGAACTTACCCGGTAAGGGCTTATCCTGTCGGCACAGTCTCAGAGGGAATTTACCGGATATGCTGAGTACACTAAGCTAGACTAGCTAGCAAAAAATCTGTAACTCGTCATATTTCGTGCAATGTCCTTAACCATTGGATTTGGTACCGAGCTCGGCTTCGCCTACTGAGCGTGCTACGGATGCACTGGCACGAGAGCTAATTAGCCGCTGCTGGTCGTACCCAAGCAGTAGCTCCCAGGCATTAGCAGGGTACTGGTCCACAAGGGGCAGAGCCACATTATTTAACATCCAGCGTCCGTGCAGTTCATCGACCTTAATGTGCAAATTCCAGTAAGCCATTGCATCCGGAGAAAGTCTCAACCTAACACCAGCAGCTTGGTAGTTGCTAAAACCTGCTGGCACAGAAGTCTCGGAGTAGAGCAATCCACCGATGTAACGTAGGAAATAGCGCTTGCGTTCGCTAACTATGAAGCCATAGTTGATAGATGCTAAGGATTCCCAAGGCACTAAATCCAAATATGCCTCTGGCTTAAGATTCATATCTAGTTCGGCAAGCATAGTTGCAAAATAGGAAGAGTGCTTACGAGCAAGACGACCACCGCCATACTCTTCCAGCAGTAACTGCGTCAGCACTGAATGCACCTCATTAGCTACACCTCCCAAAGTTCTGGACATCTGGCTGGCTTCGACTAAACCATCCACAGAGGCGATGGCCACCAGTTGGCGATACCCCGCTTCCGTCATCTGCTCTCGAAAAAACTTGCCATCAGCAGAAATTGGAGGAGCTACATCCGCTGCTGTCCGAGTGATTAACCCCTGCCGGACATACTCTGCTTGCAACGCCACCACATCGATTTGTGCTAGTTCCCATTCCTCCCAAACAGCCTCAATCCTCTGTAGTATCTTCTGCAAGTAAAGCGAGTGCTCGTTGGTGTAGTGCTGCAAATCATCGTACCAAAAGAACTTCAAGCGATTTATGCGATAAAGCACCCGCTGCAAAAAAAAATGTGCTGCATCATCACCGTATTGGTAAGCAGCCAATATAGCGGAGGAGATCGCCTCTTCAAAGTCCCTAACCATATCTGGATCTACAGCTACTTTCTTGTCTAGCTCTTCTATTTCCAGGATTCTGATGAATTGTTGCTCGACTTGATCGTAGTTGACTGTTGTTAGTGGATTTGCTTGTGTTCTCTTCATGTAAATGCCATACAACTGTAGCAAACGTAGTTATTTTACCGAAAATCAATTCCCTTAATTGTCTAATTAACCTGAGTTCGGGATAAGGAAAGGGGCGGGTAGTAAGCTGAGAATAAAGAGGAATGATGATTTACTTATCTTCCCCTCATCCCCTAATGAAAAATGATCTTTGCCCCTTGATTATCTATAGATAGCGATCGCACAGAGGCTTTAATTCCTTTTTGCTGCCAAGCTGTTGCCATTGCTGCCACCACATCTGTAGAATGGGCTTGATCTGTTAAAGCTAATAGGGTAGGGCCAGCGCCACTAATTACCATGCCATAGGCTCCTGCTTTTGTAGCGGCAGAGTTGACAGCATCGTAACCATTAATTAATTGTTGGCGATAGGGTTGGTGTAACTTATCTTGTAAAGCGGATGTTAACCAATCACCCCTACCAGTTGCCAATCCCCGTAATAATAAACCCAAATGTGCTGTATTGAAAATTGCGTCTGCACGACTGACTTGTGTGGGTAAAACTCGCCGTGCTTCTTCTGTAGATAGTTCAAAGTCAGGAATAGCAACTACAGGTATGATATCCCCATGCCAAGGAATATCACAAATTTCCCAACCAGCTTTACTAGTAGCTGCAAGACGACATCCACCAAGGAGAGCTGGTACTACATTATCAGGATGTCCTTCCATTGCGATCGCTAATTCCATTAACTGGGACTGACTTAATGGTTCCCCAGCTAATTGATTTGCACCCACCAAACCACCAACAATGGCTGTCGCCGAACTACCCAAACCTCTAGCTAAGGGAACCCCAAGTTTGATTTCTATATTTACTGATGGTGGTGTTTGCTCTATATATTGATATAGTTTGACAAAAGCTTGATATACCAGATTGCTACTATCGGTTTTCAGCCCTGGAGCTTCTATACCAGTAACAGTAATACTAAATTCTCCGCGATCGAGACGAGTAAACTTGAATTCATTACTCAGAGTTAGAGCAGCACCAATACAATCAAAACCAGGCCCCAAGTTAGCTGTTGTGGCGGGGATAGAAAGATTTACACAAGAAACAACGGACATATGCGAATATTCACTAATCAATCAACCAGCATCCCATGTAATTGATTGATTTACTCAAAATCTTGGAATTCACCAGTAAATTCAGAAATAAGTGCTTAGAACTTTTTTGGTTACTGTAACAACTTTATACGGATAATTTATTACTATTTTGCAATAATTATTTAATTTACTCAATTTAATTGATTTTTTTATAACGAAAATGTTACTAAAAAAAGAAAAATTGGAGTAAACTGTAGTCAAATATACAGTTTGCAGAACGAAGAATTAAGGTTTTTTTGGTTGACTTTTTATACCAATTTATAGCATGATGGGTGAATATAAAATGGGGATGTTTTGCATAAAAAAGTAAGTTGAGGAACAGAACCCAACATTATCAATCATTTTTCGGGTTTCATTTTAAGGAAAAATATAATAATAAATTCAAGATGCTGCCAAAAATTTCAGCCACTCGAAAATTTCCATAGGAGATGCGCTCAAAGATTATTTCATTGTAGGTTTTACTTCTCCAACCCTAGTAATTTCAATCCGAACTCGCATAATTTACATATATAAAAAGGGACTAGATTATTTCTAGTCCTGAGAAAAAACCGGGCTAACTACTATGTGAATAGTTAAACCCGTGCTGTTTTGGGAACGCGCAACAGAAATATTATTGCAATACCAATTTCACGTTGGCATTTTGTAAGCCACGCTGCTTCACTTCATTTAAAGTCTTGTTAACAGCGTACTTCTGATTAATGGAGTTAATTAACTCGGTTTGGTTATGCTTCTTAGCAACACCCCAAAGATCCGCAATCAGGTCAAAAGAACCATCACTGTTGCGAGACCAACCTAAGTCATATTCGCCTTCTAAAACAGCAACGATGTCGGCACGAACGCGTTGACCATTGTAACCACGGACATCTGCATCAGTCTTCACAGAAATACCAAGGTCGCGCAAGGAAGAAGTTAGGATTTCAGATTCAGTGATTTTGGTACGCAGAGTGCTAAAATGTGACATTTGGGTTTCCTCCTAAAGAAGAAGATTGAGAAAAAGGACAACGTTTTTTGGGTAACACCACGCCAATTCAACGCGGTATTTTTGAGAATTGCTAGCTATAATAGCTAACCTTTCCCTCTGTGGTAGCAGAGGAAAGCTTTTAGAACTCCATGCGCTGATACTCAGCGACAGAGGCTGCGGCGGGTCTTGCCCGTTGTCTTGCCCAGTCTCTTAAGGCTGTTACCTGTTCTTGCATCGTTCGAGACAGTGGCAATGTAGCTTTAATCGCAGCAATAATATCTAATTGGGTGAACTCTCGATCTTGGGCAAAAGCTTCGTACATTGCCGCAATAATCGCCTGTTCAATTTCTGCACCAGAGAAGCCGTCGGACATTTTTGATAGTTGTTCCAAGTCAAACCGGTCAATATTTTCCCGACGCTGACTCAAGTGAATAGTGAAAATGTCTTGCCGTTCTTCAGGAGTGGGCAGATCCACAAAGAAAATTTCATCAAAGCGACCCTTCCTTAAAAATTCCCCTGGCAAACGTTCAACTCGGTTTGCAGTTGCCATCACGAATACTGGGGATTTTTTCTCCTGCATCCAGGTAAGGAAAGAGCCAAATATTCGACTGGAAGTACCGCCATCAGAATCGCCGGAACCAGCACTACCAGCAAAAGATTTATCTAATTCGTCTATAAATAGGATGGCTGGAGATATGGATTCGGCTGTTTTTAAGGCGTTACGTAGATTCGCTTCACTACGCCCCACCATAGAACCATCATATACTCGCCCCATATCTAAACGTAATATTGGTAAACCCCACAATCGGGAAGTTGTTTTTGCTATCAGAGATTTACCACACCCAGGGACTCCTAAAATTAGCATACCTTTTGGCTGGGGCAATCCATATTCCCTAGCTCTTTCTGTAAAAGCATTGGAGCGTTGCTTTAACCAGTTTTTCAGTTCTTCTAAGCCCCCAACAGCATCAATGGTTGCATCTTCTTCGATGTACTCTAATATGCCATTGCGGCGGATTAATTGTTTTTTCTCCGATAAGACTATATCTACCTCATCTTCCGTCAATCTTCCAGAAGTTACCTGTGCCTTACGGTAGACTTTTTCCGCTTCATCTTTTGTTAAACCTAAAGCTGCCCTGAGAAGCCTTTCTCGCGCATCTGTTTCCAACTTGCGTCCACGGTTACTATGAAGATGATTAGTTAAAACTTTATTTAATTCTCCCATATCTGGTAAAGGAAAATCTAGAACCACTACTTCCTTTTCCAGCTCTATGGGAACTTGCTGCATGGGCGACATTAATATAATATTCTTTTGCGTATTCTTGAAGCCTGCGATCGCATCACGCAAAGACCTTGTGGTCGCCGGAGCATCAATAAATGGATGCAAATCTTTGAGAATAAATATACCTGGTTCCCTTTGTCGGATAATCCACTCAATCGCCGCTTCTGGGGAAACAGTATTATGCTGAGTGACATTCCGGGGTTGACCATACTCTACGATGCCATGAGTAACCGTCCAGACATAGACTCTTCTTTGTGGTTTCGATGCTTGGGCAATGTTAGAAATTGCCTGCTCAGCCCGCTCTTCCTCCGAGGTTACAAGGTAGATTAAAGGGTATTGAGCTTGAATGAGAATGTTGAGCTCTTCTTTCATACATCAACCTACTTGAGACCTAATAAAGACAGTACAGACATCGTTATCAGTTTGTTTAAAACTTAAGAATTTATGAATTAATAATTCACAATTTCCATCTAGCAAGGAACCAGTTCTTCTTCGTTCTGAGGACAAACTTCGCTCTCTTGTTTTTCTTCAATAGTTTCTTCAATAGAAGATATTGGTTCGGAAGGAACTACACCTGGTTGATTTCCTAAAGCAACCAACTCATGATCACGGATGAGTAAAGGACTATCACAAGTAGGACAAGAATATACTCTATGAGTTCCGCCATAGCTAACTTGACTCTCATCCACTAATTCCGAATTTGCCAAATAAAAGCCAAGCGCACGCTCTGCTAAATCTGACATCGGCTCGGAATCTACTGCTGAACGAACTTTTAGTCTTTTGTGCAGTTCTGGTGATAAATACAAAGTGACCTTTTGCTTAGTTTGCATATAACTTTTCATTGGTCTTACCCGGGTATGTATCTTACGTTATCTGCTCCCACATTAGTTGTCAAGACTGCAAAACGTTTTGACGGCTATTTCGTTACATTTATTTACGTTTGATTTTTGAATACAGTTATTGTTGCCTCTGCGAAACAATGCCAAACCCCTGATTTTTCCTAGGGAGTGCCTAATTTTTAGATAATTTAGAAATTAAGAAGGCGAGAAAAACATAATGTATTTCAGTTTGTTTCTTAGACAACAAAATTTTTGGCCGAGGTGATGGATTGGAGATGAAAATAGTAAAAAATTTAATAAACTAATCTGATTCAGTATTATTGTTGGCATATATCCACAATTTCAATAAATTTACAAATTAATTAATATTTTTTATGATTATCAGTACAAAAGCTATTGCTTGGAACTTTGATTGGAGGATTTACCCACTCATTCTCTCATTGGCTTTATCCGCATGTGGTGTACCAAGTTTCCAAGGGGAGAGAAATTCTTGGAAAACATACAAAAATTCCCGTTATGGATTTGAATTTCCCTATCCTAGTAACTGGGAAGAGGTGAAACCAGATAATGATGATGGCATTGTTTTTATATCACCACAAAAAAAATCTGTAGAAATTCGCGGTTGGGCAGGTAATCAGCTGCTCACAAATACTAATACAAGCAGCAATAGAAAAAAATCTATTAATCCCAACTTTAAAAACATTCAAGGAATTGCTGGGGTAATGACAGTGGAAATAGGAACAACCGAAAGTATAGTTGCCATCAAATTTAATCAAGGAGGCGTGAAATATTATTGGCAGGGAAAAGCCCCTAGCTCCGAATTTAACGACTACTACCGATTTTTTTACTATATTGCTCAACATTATCGCCTACCCCAGTGAGCAGGGAGTAGGGAGTAGGGAGTAGGGAGTAGGGAGCAGGGAGCACGGAGTAGGGAGCAGGGAGCAGGGGGCAGGGGTAGGCTTTTTACAATTGGGTGTTTGTTGGTAAGACTTGGATGACAACCCCCCATAATCCCTCAAGAGGGATAGGGAAAGTAGATAAGGGAGGAAAAAAGAATCTACCTTCCCCTATATTCTTGCATCTGAATATATTTCTCTGGTCTGATATTCCCACAATAACTACTTTCTCTCTTTTTTCAGCAAGCCCTATTTATAGATAAATTGAAGTTTATCTATAAATTGACTAATTGCATGAAAGATGATAAAGAGTTCCCCTAGATGTTAGATAATCCAAAATCAGATTATTTTGTTTGAAAGATATTCTGCACCATTTTTTTCTCCAAACTCGCCGCAACTCGATCTAATTCCTCAACCTCACCACTATCCAATTGCCAGCCCAAAGCACCGATATTCTGCTGTGCCTGTTCTATATTTTTTGCTCCAGGAATAGGAATAGTACCTTTGCAAATACACCAGTTAATAGCCACCTGGGACATCGTTTTATGCCTAGATTCTGCTATCTTCTGCAAACAGGATAAAAGCGGTTGAGCCTTGGGTATTAACTGCTGAAACAGAAAACTCCGAATACCTGAAGGATACTTACTTTTATCAGCATACTTCCCCGTTAAAATACCCAATCCTAAAGGACTATAGGCAATCAATTTTATCCCCAAATCATCGCATACTTGTTTTAAACCCAATTCAGTCACAGGATAGGTAGACAGCAATGAATATTGGACTTGGAGAGTTGTAATAGGAACACCTCGTTCCTTAAATCTTGTGTGTACCCATTGCAATCTTTTGGGTCCATAATTCGATAATCCGACACCCCTAACTAATCCCTGTTCGTAAAGGTCAGCCAAACCATCTAAAAGTGCTCCTTCCTGCCAAGGTGCATAATTAGCTGTAGACCAATGCATTTGCACCAAATCTATATTTCTCCCTAACCTTTGGGCAGAAGATTTACTAGCATTAACCATAGATTGACGGGTTAATCTCCAGGGATAGGCAGCCAATTTGGTAGCAATGCAAATATTTTCTTGGTTTGTCCCTTGATATGCTTTGGTGAAGCGTCCCAAAAGTTGCTCGCTACGTCCGTTTAATTTACCTGTACCGTAGGAATCTCCCGTATCAAATAGGGTAACGCCATTGCTGACACAGAGGTTAAACACCCCCTGCAATTGGTCATCCATACTTTGATCATATCCCCACAGCAGTCGATTCCCCCATGCCCAAGTTCCGCAACCCATAACTGGTAGGGAAAGTTTTTGGCTAGTCTGCATATTTATCCCAGAGAAAATTACCGAATAAGGCAAATAATCAGTTATCAGTTTTATTGCAGGAAGCAGCCCCGATGAAACAATTTCACCACCAAGGATAAAAATACCTCTTTCCGACTCCCGATTCCCGATTCCCGACTCCTCATTTTCAATTCAGGAGATAAAAATATTGCTACATCTACATTGTAGCTTCTCAATTCGTCCTAACCTTCAAGCGTTACTAGTAAACCAGCAACGCCTGATAACTGATAACTGTTAACTGATTTAAGCTCCTACCGCTTCCTTGGCTGCATATAATACTTCAACGTTAATATCCTTAATTTCCCTTTCCCTAGCAAATTTCTCAGTATTGCGCTTAACTTTACCGCGAACAAAACCGGGAATCTTGTTCAACTCAGCTAAACCATCCTTCGTCCAATTTAAGTCGGATGTAGCGGAAATCCCTTTGGTAATTACTTCCTTGGTATCATGTCCGCCAAATATTTCTAATAAATGGTCTTCCATACCCAAGGTAAAGGAATTGTATACCAAATCGACTAATTGGTTTGTCCCTTCATAACCCATGAATGGTTTGTAACCCATAGGGAAGTCTTGGATGTGGATGGGTGCAGCAATTACACCGCAGGGAATATTCAGGCGCTTGCCAACGTGACGCTCCATTTGAGTACCGAAAATCGCCGCTGGTTCCACACGAGCGATCGCATCTCCAATTGCCCCATGATCGTCGGTTATAATTACCTCATCACAGTACTCACTTACCTGTTCCCGGAACCAATCAGCATCATATTTACAGTAGGTTCCCGCCCAAACTACGTGAATACCCATTTCTCGGGCTAAAATTTTAGTCATTGCCGCCGCATGGGTATTGTCACCAAATACCACGGCTTTCTTACCAGTTAAGTTTTGACAGTCGATGGAACGGGAAAACCAAGCTGCTTGGGATACATGTAGGGTTTGTTCTTCAATGAAATTTTCATAGTCTACATTTGCACCTTGGGCGTTAATTACCTGCTGAATTTTGCGGATACAGCGAGCAGTTTCCACAACACCCATAGGGGTAATATCTACGTAGGGCATACCAAACTCTGCTTCTAAGTATTTAGCAGTCATCAAGCCCAATTCCCGGTAGGGACAAAGGTTAAACCAAGCCCGTGGTAAATTCTTCAACTCATGAACAGATGCACTTTCTGGAAGTAATAAATTAACTTCAATTCCCAAATCATCCATGAGTTTCTTCAACTCTGTAGCGTCATGTTGATTGTGGAAACCCAAGGTAGAAACGCCAATAATATTGACAGAAGGCTTGGCTGTTTTCCCTTCCGGGAGTTCTCCTTTTTTCCGGGCTTTATTGATGTAGTATTGGACAATCTGATCTAAAGTGCGATCGCCTGCTTCTAATTCATTCACTCGGTAGTGGTTGACATCAGCCAGCAGCACATCCCCTTTACACTCCATTTGTGCCCGTTCCACAAAGTTTTCCAGGTCTTCTTGTAAAATGCTGGATGTACAAGTAGGGGTTAAGACAATTAAATCCGGTGCTTCTTCCGTGTCCTTGCGAGTGATGTTATCCACAACCTTTTCTTGGGAACCCCGCGCCAAAACATGGCGATCAACTACACTGGTTGTTACAGGGGTAAAATTGCGCTCCCGCTCCAACATTGAGCGCATGACATTAAAATAATCATCCCCTAAGGGAGCGTGCATAATCGCATGGACATTTTTAAAAGAACTGGCGACTCGTAAAGTACCTATGTGAGCTGGACCAGCGTACATCCAGTAAGCTAATTTCATGTAAAGGTTCTCCCTATTCCTAGCAGTGAATGATGTCCGATAAAAGTTGGACTATAAATGCGTTTATTTTTGTTATTGCTTTTGATTTTCGCAAAATTGCTGGGAATGATGGGCTGTAGTTAATAGAAGTTGATTTTATGATGTATTTTTATGAAGATATGAGACTAATTGAATACTTAATAATAAGTTTAAGTCAACATCAGGAATTGTATATAACAATATGTATGTACGGGTAGGATGTTAAATTGCGATCGCTAAATGATGAAGAGTATAAAACCGAACGCGATCATATCCTTGAAAAGCATGCTATCGGTAGTTGGAAAACATTATAAAGTAATTAGTTGGAGGAGGAATCTATCTAAGTAAATTTCTCCCTTGGATTTAAATAATTATGACATCCATCCCAATTTTATTTTTATAATGTCAACTGCTGTTGCGATCGCGCCCGCACTAAATGATATTTTATAAGGATTGTTTGGATTTTTCGGGTTTGGATCTCTTCTAACAATATTGTTTGCCCACAAATCATTTTTTCTTGACCAGTCTAATTGCGCTAGTTGATTAACTTTTTCTTCATCAAATTTATAATATTCTGGAGAATATGTGGAATACAATAAACGACCCAAAATCTCTAAACCAACGCTTACACCAAGTACACCATTTTCTTTAAATTCTTTGATATCATCAACTGTTAATTCATTAATTGGTTTTTGAGAAATATAACGAGTATTTTCACATTTCATAAAAAATTTATTAAGGCAATAGGCTAGAGATTCTGATGTCTGTTCAACGTTATAATCTTTAAGTTCATTTTCTGTATTATTAGTAAAAGTACAACTTACAAATCTAGCTATATAATTTGTAGTATAAATTAATTTATGTTTGACTGAGGGAGATGCTTTAACTTTTTCAGTTTTATCCTGAAACATTGATACTCTATCTATTAATTCTTTAGTAATACCAATATGACCCTCATATTCACCGAAAGATACTAACAAAGATTTATCAAGCTGTTTTGTCTGAGCCATATCTCTAAAATCTATTTGACACTGGCGTTTGTCACCCTCCAGAATTAGGGTAATTGGAAAATCATCATTTGCAATGAGTTTGCTATCAATTCCTTCTATCAATTCATGAATCGCCCGTTTTCTATGTTGCCCATCTGTAATATCCAACTTTACGCCGCGAGGAATAACAACTAAGCACATACCTCTAGCAAATTCATGAATTTCTATATCGTCTGGATCGACATTTGCTGTTAATGTTCCTACAATCCATGGTTTATCTTTGTTGGCGCAACCAATGATATATTGTTTAATATCCTCAGCATGACCTTTAACTTCTGGACGATTCTTACCAGAATCTGGATCGTTACCACTAGATGGTTTTGCTTGGAGAAGTCCAGAAAAATCACCAGCAGGTACATTTATTTGTAGCATCCTACGCTTTCCCTGCCAAAACACCAGCCCTAGATAGCATCGTTCTCGGTAATGTTTGGAAAAGAAAGATTCAATAAAGCTGCTAAATTTAGCTTTTATTTCAGATGAAATGGTATCAGCACTATCCTGATTTATGGAATGCATAAGAATATTGATAAAAATTGTGTAATTTACTAAATATATTATTCTCTGCTATAAAACTTTGACATTAGTAAAAACCACATTATCAAACTACTTATAATCTTTATAATTACAGCACCTTTGGCAACCCTACTTCTTTAGGTTCAACAAACTTCCCATCAAAACCAATTGTTTGATTTTCCGTAGTTCTGGCTTTTGCTAAATCTGTACGCAGTTTTGCCCGTTCCATTGAATCTTCAACGCCACCCAAAATATAAACCAACAACCTCACAGCTAAATCTTTTCCAGCCACCTGTATGCGCTTTTTATTGGGGTCATATAAAACGCCATACCAGAGAGATTGGGGATACTCAATACCACTAAAACCACCTTGTCTATCAAACTGATTCAGCTTCTTAAATATCTGCTTGAGTGATAAACCTTTCTTGAAAATAGCAATTCCCAAAGCTTGAGCTAAAGCAACTTGACCAACAGGACGAAACAGCATATTACCTTCACCACCGTCCTTTTCAAAATTAAATCTTCGCAACTGTGGTGTGTCCTCATACTCCAGTAATTTGTAACTGGGTAGAGCTGCTAAATTATCAAACAAATCTTGAAAATGCTGAATACCGGACTCTAATTCTTCATCCTCTGGACGTATGGGAATTAAACCTTTATCTAATGGTTTCCAGTGCGGATATTTATGTCCTAAATATCGTTCTGACATTTCTTTTAAAGCTTGCAAAGTTGTCAAAACTGTTGACTTTGTTGCAACGGTTGCACTATCCCAATTGACACGATGGTTTCTATCCTCTCTTTGCTCTAAAAGTGGATGAATAACAGCAATTTTTCTCGCCACAATTGAAAAGCCATCATCCTCATTTAACTGTGCTAATTGACCTTTACTTAAAGGAACAGCCATGAGGTTAACATGAACAAAAATCGATCTTACCCGCCGCCTTGCTTGCTCCCTAGTTTCTCCCACCGCAACTGCGGAAATAAACTCAATGCCAATCTTTTCCTGGGGTAAGCTTTGTAAGTGAGCAGGGGATACCCCATACTGCTCCACTAAATCATCAATACTTAAAGAACTCCCATAGGGGGATTTATCCTTTCTGTAGCGTTGGAGACTTCCAGTTTTCAACAACTCCATTAAACCCTTTACCCCCATCAGCCGATGTTGACCATCTAATGCATAAATAGTTACATTTTTTTCAGTAATATTCAGCAGACCAAATTTACCTGCTTCATCCACAGGGGTAAATTCCGCAGCAGTTTTTTTTGCTTGTCCCTTTTTATCCCACTCCTGAGCTTTGTGATTATCTACCCAAGGTTGGTTAATAACTACCAACACCGGGGGGAATTTATGATTTTCCCGCACTGCTAAATACTGTACCAATGCTGCTTGACGTGACCAATCTAGGGGACGTTGTTTAATTTCATCAATACTATCAGCATCAATTTCAATATTATCAGTTTTGGGATTATACTTATGATGCAACAGAGGTAAAGCAGAGGCAAAATTTACCCGATCCGCGAACCATTCTAAGGTCACAGAACCGATATAAGCATGGTTATTACCCATCTCTGTTCTCTGCACCAGAATCTGTTCGTTTTTACCAAGATATTTATTTAATAGTAGAGTAAGTAACTTTTTATCCCGATATTCCGGCTCGATATTCTGGCTATAAATCTCGGCTATAGGATCAGGTAAGGTATCGGTCATTTTAATTCTCAAAAAATTACAATCTCAGCATAATATAAATAAATACAGCATAATGTATGGGTCTATTAAGTTTTTAAAAACTATTATCTGTACATTTTTATGTAATACTATAATTTGCCCTTGTATTTATCTCAAATTTCAACTTGTCTACCCTGATGTGCATCAAAGGTGGAGGGTCAATAAACCAAAGGGTGCTGTTTAGAAAACATACAGATAAATGACCACAACCAAAAAGCCACCAAATAAAGCTCAGGGTGAGCAACCAACAACACCGCTACAAAGAACTGTAGAAGATTTAGTAGAAGATATCCAAGCAATTACCAGAGAAATACAAGAATTATACTGCCGCGATGAAATACCTTGGATTATAGGAGTTTCTTGGGGTAAGGATTCTAGTACTGTATTACAACTAGTATGGAATGCGATCGCAGCACTACCACCAGAAAAACGCACTAAGACCATACACGTCATTACCACAGACACATTAGTAGAAAATCCCATTGTTTCTGCCTGGGTTCGTAAATCTTTACAAACTCTCAAATTAGCGGCAAAAAAAGAACAATTACCAATAGAACCACATTTACTGCAACCAGTGGTTCAAGATACATTTTGGGTAAATCTCATCGGTAAGGGTTATCCTGCACCTCGTCATCAGTTTCGTTGGTGTACCCAGCGTTTGAAAATTACTCCAGCCAACCAATTCATTCGTGAGATGGTTCGTGCTAACGGTGAAACCATTGTTGTTTTAGGTACTCGCAAAGCAGAAAGCTCAAAAAGAGCCGCAACAATGAAAAAGCATCAAGCAGGTAGACTACGTGAACACCTCAGTCCCAATGCTAGTCTGCCCAATTCCTTAATTTATACTCCCATAGAAGATTGGAGTAACAACGATGTTTGGATTTTTCTCAACCAATGTGATAATCCTTGGGGACAGAATAATAAAGAACTTTTCAATTTATATCGTGGTGCAACTGCTGATAATGAATGCCCCTTGGTGATTGATACCACTACTCCCAGTTGTGGTGATTCTCGTTTTGGGTGTTGGGTTTGCACTATGGTGAATCAGGATAAATCAATGGAGGCAATGATTCAGAATGATGAAGAAAAAGAATGGATGCAACCTCTATTGGATATTCGCAATGAACTAGATATAAAAGATGATCGAGATAAAAGAGACTTTAGACGTATTTGGGGTAATGTTCAACTATTTGAACGTAATAAAGATGGTGAAATATCTGTCGAACCAATCCCTGGCCCTTATACTAAATATTGGCGGGAACATTGGTTAACCAGAGTGTTGACAGCACAAACACAAATCCGGCATACGGCACCAGAAAATATGCGCGAAATTACCCTGATTACGACAGAGGAATTAAGCGAAATTCGCCGTATTTGGCTAGAGCAAAAAAACGAATTTGATGATAGTTTACCTCGTATATATAAAGAAGTGACTGGTGAAGAATTTATAGATCCTCGTCCTGGTGCTGGTAACAGTCTTTTAGGTAGCGATGAATGGATGGTATTAGAAGAAATTTGTGCAGATGATGCCATGCATTTAGAACTGATGGCTAAACTCTTAGATACAGAGCGTCAATTTCGCAAAAAGGCACGACGGGTAGGAATTTATGATGCATTAGAACAATGTTTTAAAACTAGTTCTCACTCCCAAGCAGATGCAATTAAAAATGCTTACCTGAAACGGGATTTAAAAGAAGCAGTAGATAAAGGAGATATTGCAAAAGTCAAACAACTCACATTAGGTGATGTGGATGTAACGGAGGATAAAGATGAGGAGTCAGTAACAGATTCTCCTGGTGAACCTACTGCCAAAGCAAAAAATTGGGCAAATACAAAATTTAAACAGAAAAATTAATTACTTCACTATTTGGCATCAAGAAAAATCCCTAAATTTCTGCGTCTAGAGTAACCAGAGTATGAGATATAAATAATATACTTAAACATGAAATTTATTGAACTTGTTCTGCAAAACTTTGGGCCCTATGCTGGAAAACAAATCATTAACTTCGATACAAATATTGACTCGGAAAACTCTCACCCGATTATTCTCCTAGGAGGAATGAATGGCGGCGGCAAAACCACCTTAATGGATGCGATTCGTCTTGCACTTTATGGACATCGTGCTGACTGTTCTACTAGAGGAAATTTAAGTTATAGTGATTTTCTTAGCCAATGCGTTAATCATCAAGATAACTCAGGAGAAAAAACCAGGGTTGAGTTATTATTTGAACATATAGAAAATGATCAACCAATCAAATACCGCATAGTACGCACCTGGGATAAAAATCCTCAAGATGGAAAAGATCATTTGGGAATTTTAGAATTAACTACTGGTAAAAATGATGATTGGTTGAGAGAAGAATTAGTCAATACCTGGGATGATTATATTGAAAATCTTTTACCTTTAGGGATTTCTAATTTATTTTTATTTGACGGCGAACAGGTAAAAGAACTGGCGGAGCAAGAAACACCACCAACAGTTGTTTTTGAAGCAATTCGTTCCCTTCTCGGTTTAGAATTAGCAGAACGTTTAGCTGTCGATATCGAAATTTTAGCCAATCGCAAGCGTAAGGAATTAGCTAACGATACAGATTTAGCTAATTTAGAAGCAATAGAAAAACAATTACAAACAAAGCAAACTGAATATACTAGTATTAATCATCAAATAGAAATATTACAACAAGACTTAGAATTAGCAGAGAAACAAGAACAAGAGGCTTTTGATACATTCACATCTGAAGGCGGTAAAATCGCTGCTGAATATAAACAATTGTCAGCTCAAAAAAAACAAAAAATAGATGAAGTAGAACAAGCTCGTCAAGGGATGTGTGACTTAGCAGCTAATGTATTACCTTTATCTTTAATTGAACACTTACTGAACCAAGCTCAAATCCAAGCCGAAAAAGAATTTCGCGTCCAACAAGCCCAAGCAGCTAGAGATATTTTAGTTGAGAGAGATAAACGTTTACTCAATTGGATGAGTGAAGCGGGATTTGTTATAGAACAACAAGAGAAAATTAAACAATTTTTAGCGCAAGATGAAGAAACATTACGGGCTAATTTTCTCCAGCCTGAGGAATCTTGGTTACTAGCAGATGCTGACAGCCTCAGTCAATTAGGTAATCTGCTTTACTATCTCCAAAATTTTCAAAATGTTGCCAAACAACAAATAGAAATACTCGCAAATAAAGAAATAGAAATTGAAACATTAGAAAGACAATTACAAACAGCAGCCTCACCAGAAGACTACCAAAAACTTGCTGATGCACTGAAAAATACACAAAATAAAGTTATAAACATTAAAACAGAACTTGAAATAGCTCAACATCGATCTCACGAATTAGAACTAGAAATCAAAGAAATAAAAAAAGATTTACAAGCATACACAACGGCAAACATTCAACGTAAAGATAGAGAACATATCATCTCATCAGCAGCTAGAGTCCAAGAAACCATCAAGATTTTCCGGGAAAAATTAACCCTACGTAAACTCAATAAACTAGAAATCGAAGTTACTGAATGCTTCCGTTATCTCCTCCATAAATCCGACTTAGTTCACCGCATCGCCATTGATACTCACACCTTTAGCCTTTCTCTCTACGACTTACAAGGTAAAACAGTCCCCAAACATCGCCTATCCGCAGGAGAAAAACAGCTACTAGCCATAGCCTTCCTCTGGGGACTAGCCAGAATCTCCGGACACCACTTACCAGTCGCCATTGATACACCCTTAGGTAGACTTGACTCATCCCACCGCAATAACCTGGTAGAACGTTACTTTCCCTCCGCCAGCCACCAAGTAATTCTCCTATCTACGGATACAGAAATTGGTAAAAAAGAAGTCCAGAATTTGAGAAAAAATGAAGCGATCGCTCGTGAGTATCTCCTCGAATATGACTCTTCTGCCCGTCAAACCACCATCAAACCCGGTTACTTTTGGTAATTGTTAACAAAAATTAACTCTATGGATTGAAGTCAGCAGAAGTCGGCAGGCAGAATCAACTATTAGTGGAACTTTTTCATCTCTGCCAGCTAATTTTTTGTTGTAAACTGCAAATAATCTTCTAAATCTTGAATTTGTGGAGCAGGTAACTGTTTTAAAACTCGCCAGAGGATTGTATAACTACCATCAGCACGGCGGCTTACTGGTCGAAATGCTACAATCACATCACTACTTTGCATTTCTAGTAACTGATCAAGATAAAGCCGATCGCCCAAAGCAACTGGTTGACCACCTTTAATAATCTCAGGTAATTGGAACTGGAACGATCGCAATAAATAAGTGTGGTTGATTTTTGCTGGCATCTGAGCTAGGATACCCTCTCCTTGGTGCCACTTTTGCAGTTTACCAGTCAAAAAACGCCGACGCTCAATTTGTAGCTGTTCTAACTGTTTAGGTGGCTGGTAATTGAATAATAAATCCTGCTGTGGATGTGTGACTTTTTGCAAGTGAACATCCAATTTTTCCATTGGGATATCCCCCAAATCCATCATCAAACTATAGTCAACACCCTGGCTTAACATCGCAAATTTACCATCCACAACCTCAAGTGCTAAATTAGGAGTAAAACCATTATGCTTTCTTCCTAGGGATGGAAAGGGATAACGTTTTCTCACACCAGCTTGTAAGCGATTTCTCAAACCATTACCTTGTTGAAGTGGTAACACCCGAAAAATTCCTGTATTCGGTTTTGCTAAAAATTGAGCATAAATTCTCTTCTCCTTGACATCAACGCCAAAAGCACGTCGATCAATAAAAGCCCGATTTTGGCGAGGATCGATAAATTTAGTTCCTACAGGGAATGCAGGCTTTGCCGCTATTAACACAGTTCGAGCAGATTGTAAAATTTTCAAGACCTCTGGAGGTGGAGCGATCGCAGGAGCCATAGGCATTATATAATTAGCTATGGCCTTTTTCCTCTTCCCACCGATGGCAAATTGGGTACTTGAAGCAGCATTAGGTGGTTTAATGGAAAAAGGAACTGCTGATTCACCTAAATGAGGGCGCTTTATCGGCGCAACGGAAAGCACTGGATGGGATTGTCGCTCTCCACTCACCAATGGTAAATCTCTCACCCACCCTAACTCACCACGACGAGATAAGAGTCTATCTATGATTGGAGTTAATTTTATTAATTCCCCATTAGAAGTAGACAAAGAGCAGTATATTTGTCTTTGTTTTCGAGTCAACTGACTTGATGTAGATGAAGTACCACTAGTAATCCTGGCTGTGTGCTCACATATAGGTTTTTGGTGCATATAATCATCTTTGAGAAACCTCTCTACCGCCTTGGTTTGGAGAAGTAAATGTCCCCGGACAACTCTCATAGGATTGGGATCCGGTTCTACAAGAGCCGTTTCGATACGAGCAAGCAAATTGATTTGCCTCTGTACTAGTTGGCTAGCCGTAGTATAAAAATTTGCATCTGCCCTTGACGAAAGATGGCGATTCCAGGAAGATGACCACTGAGATTCAGCATTAACCGGATTTTCGAGAATAGTCAACAAACCCAAAGGGAGGACAAAACAAGTAAGTAAATATCGCATATGATTAAAAGCTTTTGTTGGATAGGAGTGTGAAAAATCTAAAATAGATATTAAATTCACAAATAAAATATAAGGACGACCATGCGATCGACCACAGCTAGTCTATTTTACTCACTGTAGCTGTCAGGTGTCGTGGGTTAATTACTAGTTCTCATGCAAGATCAGATGCAAGTTTCCCAGGATACCACTATTTATTCTGAGGCTCCACTACAGCTGTTACTATTTATTGATGGACGACCAAAGTCTCGACAACAGATACAGCGAATTCGTGGTTACTTAAAGGAATTGCAAGCCACATACGACTTTGAACTACAAATTATTGATGTTGGACAACAACCATATCTGGCAGAACACTTTAAGTTAGTAGCCACCCCTGCTTTAATTAAAATTCAGCCAGAACCAAGACAAATTCTGGCTGGTAGTAACATTGTCACCCAATTAAAAATATGGTGGCCTCGTTGGCAAACGGCGGTAGAATCGTATTTAAAATCACATACTAACTTGCAAAGCACTGAAGAGGACAGTTGCGCAGAGGCTATTGTATTACCAAAATCCAAATCCTCATCAATTCGTTCGGTAGCTGTTTCCACAGAGCTGATACGTCTATCGGATGAAATTTTTCGCTTAAAACAGGAGAAAGAAAAACTGGAAGAGGAATTACAATTTAAGGATCGGGTAATTGCCATGTTAGCTCACGATCTACGTAATCCTTTAACTGCTGTTGCTATTGCTATAGATACTTTAAAGTCCAACTACAATTCTGAAAAAGGTGTATTTCATCGTTTAGCACCAAAAATGGTGATGCACTTATTTAAGCAGTCACACAATCAGACGCAGACAATGAATAGTATGATTGCTGATCTGTTACAGGTGGGACGTAGTAAAGATCGCCAGCTTACCATCCAACCGCAAAAGTTGGAAATCGGTAAACTCTGTTTAGATATACTTGGAGAATTTAGCGATCGCTGTACAAGTAAACTCCTCACCGTGGAAAAAGATATTCCTGAGGATTTACCATCTGTTTATGCGGATACGGAACGTATTCGCCAAGTTCTGATCAATCTTGTAGATAATGCCGTCAAGTATACCCCTGAAGGCGGAACTATTAAAATTAGTATATTACACCGGACTACCCAAAAAATTCAATGCAGTATTGGTGATACTGGTCCTGGGATTCCTGAAGATAACCGCGAGCGAATTTTTGAAAATCGCTTTCGCTTAGAAAGGGATAAAAAAAAAGACGGATATGGTATTGGACTATCTTTATGTCAACGGATTATTCAAACACATTATGGTCAAATTTGGGTAGAAAATGCTCCTAATGGAGGGGCATTATTTCATTTTACTTTACCAGTTTATCCAAATTAAGAATTAATAATTTAGAATTATCAAATTTTGTCCCAGACACCATTGCTCTGAATTACATCAATAATTTGAGTATTCGCTTGGGGAAAAGTAAACTGATCTAGTTCATCCAAATTTACCCACCGCACTTGATCACATTCTAGTGGTTGAGGAATACCTTCAACATGGCGGCAGTGATGTACATTTAAACTGACACGGAGATGGGTATAAGTATGATCAATTGTCAGTAAGTGTTCTCCCACTTCAATCTTAATTCCCAACTCTTCCCAAATCTCCCTTTGAATACATTCCTCAACAGTTTCTCCTGGTTCAATTTTGCCTCCTGGAAACTCCCATAAACCTCCCATTGCTCCTTGTGGAAGGCGACGATCAATTAAAATTTGTCCCTGTTGGTTCCAAATAACTGCAACACCAATAAACTTATGGGGTGGTTGTACATTCTGAAGATTCATGTTTCTCTAGATTAGATTAATTGTTCTGAGTCATATAGCGCTACGCACAAATAATAAGTAATAAGTTTACTATTCATAGGTTTCAGCATTCAAAAATGTCCTAACGTACTTTGATAGTCCTATGATTATGTACATTCATTGACCATAATGGCTTTGATAATTTTGATAAAAAAATAATACAACAAAACTCGATAAACTTATTAGTACCGAGCTTTTATTGTATTAACAATACTTGTTAAATATCAAACTATTTTGTATATATTTGCTCTATTCATTACAAGGGTGCAGTTTCTCACCTAGATAC
>NZ_FYBH01000137.1 GCF_900185595.1 Calothrix rhizosoleniae SC01 | reverse complement strand
AGTCCGTTGGTATCGGAGACTGCTTATCTGCTACTTCGTTGCAGATAAAACCTGCTTGTAACCAGTCTGAATTATGAAAATGAGGAATATTTTGATTCAACTTCTGCAAATAGGATTCAAGCCGCTCAAATAGTTCTTTTGAGTGAGAGGCATAAATCAGTTTGCCAGATTCTAGATAAATAGACCAGATTTCTGTATATGTAGTAAATACACGTAATCTACCTGTAGCCTTGCGGCTAGTTAACTGAGCTAAAAGAGATAGGGGATATATTTTCTGTAATAAGCTATAGCTATCTATATGGATGGTATTCATTTTGCTTTCCCTGAATTTAAATAAGAGAGGAGCCTTCTTGAGTTTTATTTGACAATCAATGATATCAAAACTCTTTTAGCACAAATATACAATTTATACATCGTATTTATAAATGGATTCAATGCCAGGTTTATTTTTTGGGAAAAATTAAATATTATTTAAGTTTTATTTATCACTATTTTATCTATTTATACTGAGGTTATCAGATTTTTTTCGATGAAAGGTGAAAAAGCATTAAAATTCGATGAGGTGAATAAAAATTATTGCGTCATCTGGTGCAAATCAAGGATCACCTTCCTGCAAAATATACGCAAAATACATGTATCTTAAAACACTAATGACTCAGCCTACGCTCAAGAGACTTGTCCACGAAAAAATACATGAGTAAATGTCAAAGCAATGATTTATTATTCTTTTTAATCTAGTGTTTAATATTGCTTTTAACTGAACTGTATAGCACTCAAAATATTTTTTAGAAAATTTTGTAGGGCAACAAATGAAAAGGGAAATCCCTCAAAAGCTGTCAAATAATATATTTATAGATTTTTAAAATATATTATTGATTGGATATTTATCTATAATAAGGGTTTGGGTAAAAGCCTGGAGATAATAGTGGAATAGCCCAATTTAAAAAACTAAAGAGCTAGAATGTAAAATCCTAGCTCTGGGAATAATGGAAGACACTGGTAATTATTTTGTTCGTTTCCACTTACATTGATATATGTAGACTAAGATACGAACAGCACTCAATGAAGTTGAAGTTATATTTAAATAAATATTCAATTCAACTAAGATGCATTTGCTGTAGCATCAGCAACAGCAGGATAAACACTAATTTTTTTACGGCTTTTACCTTTGCGTTCAAAGGTGACAACACCATCAACTAAGGCGAAAAGAGTATCATCGCTACCAATACCCACATTGTTACCAGGGTGAAATTTAGTACCTCGCTGACGCACTAAAATATTACCTGCACGAACAGCCTGACCACCATAGCGTTTTACACCTAGCCTTTGAGCATTAGAATCACGACCATTACGAGTACTACCTGTTCCTTTCTTATGAGCCATAATTTCCTCTTATATGTTTACTGTTTAGTATTATTCAACTGTTGCTTTAGTAGGTGCATTATCTGCATTAGTCGCATTTGCAACTTCTTCTGATGCCAGAATGGAACCATTGAGGCTAATGGAATTAATCATCAATCTGGTAATTTCTTGACGGTGTCCACGTTTTTTACGGGTTTTCTTTTTCGGCTTCATTTTGTATACCAGGACTTTACGACCTCTAAGATGTCGCATCACAGTCCCTTCTACTTTTGCTCCTGTAACCAAAGGTTGTCCTATGGTGACTTCACCGTCATGGTTCACTAACAAAACAGATTCTATAGTAACTTTTTCGTCTGGCTGAGTTGAAAGCAGTTCAATATCGTAAAAACGACCTGGTTCTACTCGTAATTGTTTACCACCAGTCTCAATAATTGCGTAGGTCATTAAAATTGTCCTTAGATTTGCCGTACAGGTAGCTGGTTAATGAATGTACATTGTTTATACATAAGTAGCGAAATATCGCTATTTTCCAGCTTTTATTGTGTATCTACCCGATCCGAGCAGGAATTAGACAGACAATCTCCGATTATAGACTAAAAGATGCATTGAAGTCAAGCAAATACTGCGATCGCAATCCCGGTGTTGCCATATATTCCCATATTTATTGATTGCAAAAGCTACTTTCAAACAGGAGAAAAAGATGGAATAGACAAAGTACAGGCTTGCCAATTTGATTTGACTGCTACATTCAATAGTTTACACATACCACCACGTTGTCCTTCTGGAGTATAGTAGCGACAATAACGGCAAATTGAAATACATTTTTTTATCTTGTTCATAATTTTAGATTTGGGTTGAATAAAAGCTATTAGTAATTGGAATTAATGTTTCCAACTCTAGTATGACAGGCATTTACAGAAAATATTAAGAAAATCTTTATTCCTAAATAAAAATTTATACAATTTCATTTATTATGGGTATCATAATTAGGTATGTCATTATATGTTGACAATTAAGTAAAAATTCAGATTGTTGGCAATAACTATTATTGATAATTCTCCGTAATTATACCCTTTTAATTAGCCTATTAACTAAAGAAGAAAGTTAGTGATTTATCGTAAATTGTATCAATTATGAAAAGAATCGACGTTGAAAACAGAACTATTTTTGTTGGTTTGTCAGGAAGTCATAGTTATGGTTTAAGCCGTCCTGATTCTGATTATGATTACCGAGGGGTATTTATCGCACCCAAAAAATACTACTTAGGTTATGACAAGATTGAACAGAAAGATAAAGGTTGGGATGAGCCAGGTCTATTCCCATTTTTGGATGGGAATCAGGATACAGTGATTTACGAATTAAGGAAAATAATTCATTTATTATCTGGAGCAAATCCCAATGTTTTAGAATTATTATGGTTGAGGGATTATCCTTTTATAAATGATGTTGGGAAGTATTTAATCAGCTATAGAGATTTATTTTTGAGCAAGAAAGTTAAGCATACTTATGTTGGTTATGCCTTTGCTCAAATCAAAAAGATGGAAACCCATCGCAAATGGTTATTGCATCCTCCAAAAAAGAAGCCAGTTCCTGAGGATTTTGGCATAGAAGATGAAACCCCTTTAACTAAGGAAGAATTAAATGCTTTTTTGGAGTATCTTTATAATTTAATTAGAGGTAAGATTGAATTTTTGGAAGAATCAGAACAATTATATAAATTGTTAACAGCAGATATTGATTTTAAAGGAGTACTGAAACAATATACATTACCGAATGAGACTCTAGAATATACTCAAAAATTAACTAATAGTCGTAAAGATTTTATTCGTCTATTGCAAAAAAGCCAAAGTTATCAAGGTGCTTTAAGAGAATGGAAAGCCTATATTTCTTGGCAAGAAAATAGAAATCCAGTTAGAGCAGAAATGGAGAAAAAGTCTGGATTTGACTTAAAACATGGAATGCACTGTATTAGATTGCTGCGTAGTGGTTTAGAAATACTAAAAACTGGGGAATTAACTGTAGATAGAAGAATAGCGGGTGATGCTGATGATTTAAAGGCTATTCTCAGAGGCGATCGCACTTATGCAGAAGTGATGCAAATGGCAGAAGATTTAGTTACTGAAATGGATATTGTTTATCCTGAATCTAATTTACCTCATAGACCAAATCTAGAGGAAATTAATCAGCTATGTATAGAAATTGTAGAAATGCAAGGATGGAATTGAGGGTTAAATAAGTAGGGGTTATGACGATTTATTACTAATGATAATTAAAGAGTTGTAATTAAATCAGCAAATCCATAAATACCAACAATTAGTAAGAGTAAAGCTGTCAGTTGAGTGATAATTTTTTGATGGGATGGAGCAAGTTGTTCTCGAATTAAGATAGAAATAGATGCACCAACTACAAAACTCAAACCTAATACTATATAAGCTGGTCTTTCAGGAATAAAGCTAGAAAGTACTAACATAGCGATCGCTAATACCAACATGATTAGTTCTACCACACGAGGAGGGTTATGTTGACTAGCAAAAATCAAGTTATTAAACCAGAAATTCCAACTTCTCATAACTGTTTTAATTGTTTTAGGTAGTGAATTTTAAAGTAAGCTGTTGATTGCAAAACTCAGCACTTAAATAATCATAGGGTTCCTCAAAAACCCTGAACTAAAAAAATTACCAATTAAACCTCATCGACCTTGAGAACCCTAGTTTTAGGAAATGGCTCTGGAATTGCTTCCTGAAGTCGCAATTATAGATTTGCATAATTAGAAACTCCAGGTTTCAATATGGATGAGGTTCAACATTAATTGGTATCAAATTGGATGGTAAGGATAAAGTAGGGTTGACTTCCGCACAGGAGTACTAGCTTCTTGCACCTAATTTTTGACCTGTACCATTAGTTTCGGTTGCATCTTCTGGTAATTCTACCTCAAAAACACGGGCAAAGGCTTTTTCTACTTTGTACCCAGAATCAATTGATTCTAAGGGGTCTTTCCGTAGTCTATGGCGTAAACAAAGGACAATTACCCGTTGAATATCTTCCACTGTAACTTCAGTACGTTGTTCAAAAGCAGTTAGAGCTTTAGCTGCGCGATTGGTGACAATATCACCCCGCAAACCATCTACATTCAATTCAGAACAAACTTCCGAAATTTTAACTCGCAAGTCATAGTCAATATTTACCGCAGGTAAAAGTTGTTGAGCATTGACGATACGTTGTTGTAATTCTTCTTGTTGTCCTTGGTATTTTGTGAGGAATTCAGGGGGACTTTGGTCAAATTCAGACCTTTGTTCCACAATTTGCACACGCAACACTGGCTCTCGAACAGTATGGATTTCCGAGTGCATCCCGAATCTATCTAACAACTGGGGACGTAATTCCCCTTCCTCTGGGTTACCAGAACCAACTAATACGAAACTTGCTGGGTGACGAATGGAAATACCTTCCCGTTCTACGGTGTTCCAACCACTAGCAGCAGAGTCCAACAATACATCTACTAAGTGGTCATCGAGGAGATTCACTTCATCCACATATAGGATACCGCGATTAGCCTTGGCTAAAAGACCTGGCTCAAAGGCTTTGACACCTTCAGAAAGGGCTTTTTCAATATCAATCGTGCCACAAACTCTGTCTTCTGTAGCACCTAAAGGTAAGTCAATCATTTCCACTTTCTTGTGGTCTGTGGGAATATCCTCACCTTGGAGCAATTTTTGTCTAACATCATCACTCATTAAATCAGGATCGGTGGGATGACTATTAAACGGGTCATTAGGAACCACAGGAATTTCTGGAAGTAAATCAGCCAGTGCTCTAATAGTTGTGGATTTACCTGTACCGCGATCGCCCATTATCATTACACCGCCAATTTTTGGGTCAATCACATTTAAAATTAGAGCCAGTTTCATTTCTTCCTGACCCACAATGGCTGTAAAAGGAAAGACTACGCGACGCGCAGCAGGGGTAGCAACAGAAGTAGAGCTCACTAAATTACCTTTCTCTATCTATAAATTTCTTTTCTTACCGTTTTATTTTGCCACAGCTAGGGCATCGGCAGTTAGTTCAGTTATCAGTTATCAGTTATCAGTTGACGGTTGACGGTTGACAGTTAACCCTTAGGTGTTTTTTATCCCTCACTCCCCTCACTCCCCATACTCCCCACACTCCTCCCCTTCTGGGAATGATAGGATATTGTAGTTGCTGCTGTTGGCTTCCCTGTGAATGAAAAAAATATTAGATGAAGAACTTTCTCTGGAAATAGGCGATCGCATTAAAAGCAAAGGGAAAAAACCTTTTGATAATGCTTATCAGGCTGCGTTGTCAATGGAAGGGGTTATGTATATACAAGGTTTTTTAGTCAGCAACTATAAACCATATCAGCCTATAGAACATGCTTGGGTTGAGTTAACAGATACATCCAGTGAAGAATCTATTATCCGCATTGTCGATCCTACTCTCAAGCATTTGCGTAAAAATACTGGCGAATCTTGGTATTTTCCAGCACACAGTCTCACTGTAAAGCAACTCAAAGCAATTATCGAAGAATCTCAGGAAGACTATCCAGAAGATGACCCTTTACCAATCTACGGTGATGCACCATATGAATATTATGGTGATGTCATGTTGGGTGATAAGGAGTATTTAGTAGCTTATCAAGCTGCTGTTAATAAATGCCAAGAATTAAATCAACCAAATGTAGAGAAAAATGGGAAATAATCAATATCGGATTATGTTTGATTGATAGGGCAATTCAAAAATTGATTCCCGATTCATAACCAAAGTCAGTGAATCGGCAAAATCAAGGCTTTTTATCCGATATGGGAGTATATTTATCGAATCATTGCCATACCCCTAAATCACTTATTTTTTTCAGTATTCTGTGATGGTGCAAATTTCTTAGAAAAGAAGAGGATTCCCATTGCTGAAATGACCAGTCCTTGAACTGGAGATAGCCAAAGCTGTGAGCGTCTTAAAACATCTACGGCGGAGAATTGGTCATTGGCATTCATAAAAACTGCAATTGGTTGTAACAAGATAGTTACAAGAATCAGCAAGAGATAGAAAACAGACAACCAATATACAATCGTATAAAAACTACGTCGTAGCATTCCTGTATCAGTACTGCTGACACCAACTTGCTCTATGGCATTTGCACCCAGAACTGACAAAATTAAGGAAATTGTGGGAATAACTGTTGGAAGTGCCCAACTCCAAACCTCATCTAACCGACCCTCATAAACATTACTGAAGGACTGGACTACAAGTAACAGAAAAATTATCCCTACCCCAATAAACCACAAACGTGCTAAACGGTAGCGAGCTTTTTCCAAGGATATCATTCCAGATGGCATACTCATTTTTTGAATCTATGGAAATATTTTAAGGTTGCTCAAAATTCCTGATTTTTCCAGATGGACTAAGGCGCTTAGGCTACTGACTGT
>NZ_FYBH01000153.1 GCF_900185595.1 Calothrix rhizosoleniae SC01 | reverse complement strand
TGCCATTAATGTGGGGTTGATATCCGCAGTAGCCGCCCATTCTGCTAATTCTGTGTAATTCCAAGTACCAGCTAGGGGAAAAATTGCTAGTACTCCCATCAATAGAAATAAATCTCCTACCCGCTTGGTTAAAAAAGCGTCCCTTGCACCGGTAACTACCAAAGGTTGACTAAACCATAACCCAACTAACAAGTAGGTTCCTAAAGTGAGAATTTCTAGAATTACATAACTAAAGAACAAATTATTACATAAAACCAGGGCGCACAATCCTGCTTCAAATATTCCCAACAAGGAATAGAAACGTCCCCAGCCCCAATCCATTTCCATATAGCCAATGGCGTAAATTTGTGCGAGAAAATTTAACCCACAAATTACCACCATTGCACCAACACTTGCTGAAGATATTTCTATATCTATAGTTAGATTCAAACCCGCAGTACTTAACCAAGGAATATGGACTTGTGATGGTGGTTGTCCCCAAGTAGCTAGCAATGCTAAAGCAGCATGAATAAAGGCAAAAAATGTCATGATTAAATTAACATAACCAGCTGGTCTTGGTCCTGTACGGCGCAGAATTCCCGGTGACCAGGGAATAGCTGAAAGTACCCCCATTAAAGCATAACAAGGTACTAACCAAGCTGTTTCAAGCAAGTAGTGAGTCATTAATTCCCCTCTTTAATCGCAGCAAAATAACCCAGATTGCACGGTTGCAATCCTTGCCCATCACCAATAACAATATGGAATTGGAAAAAATTAATATTTATTTAATCTTATTAATTATAGATTAGCTTTATCTGTAGGGGAATGGAACTGGTTATCTAGATCATAAAATGATGCTTTCCCTAAGAAATCCTTATATGTTGTGTTAATAGCTATGTCATCCTTCGGGAATATCTATTGTTACCATTATTAATATCCATAATAGTTATGTTATAACTAACCAGTTTTACACTTGTTCCTACAACATACCTTGTTACAAAGTCGAAGTCTCCAACACTCATTGGAGACTTTTAAGAATACCTTACAAAACTTCACACTTCAGGATTTTCACGGTTAACCTAGAATGGTCAACTCTAATACACAATAGATAATTATGGAGTTTTTGACGGACACTGTAGTTCTATCCCGGATGCAGTTCGCATTAACTAGCATATTCCATATGTTATGGCCCGTATTAACTACGGGGATGGGGATTTATCTGGTAATTGTGGAAGGTTTATGGCTGAAAACCCGCAATCCTGATTACTATTATCACGCCCGGTTTTGGTCAAAGCTGTATGTCTTAAACTTCGGTATTGGTGTCGCTTCTGGTGTACCGATGGAGTTTCAATTTGGCACCAATTGGGCACCCTTTTCCAAGGCTGTAGGAGACTTTTTTGGCAGCATTTTGGGTTTTGAAGCTTCTATGGCATTTATGCTAGAAGCAGGTTTCCTGGGAATTATGCTGTTTGGTTGGGAACGGGTAAACTCTGTAATGCACTATATAGCTACAATTTTGGTGGCTTTTGGTGCTAATCTCTCCACGTTTTGGATTTTGACAGCAAATTCCTGGATGCAAACCCCTGTGGGTGGTGAATTAGTGGATGGTAAGTTCATTGTGCGAGATTACTTTGAGGCAATTTGGAATCCCTCAATGGTGAATAGTGTTCTGCATATGTTCTTTGCTACCCTGGAAACTTCCCTGTTTGTAATTGGTGGGATTAGTGCGTGGTATATTCTTAATAAACGCAACCAAGCTTTCTTTTCCAAGTCTTTAAAGATTGTCCTGGTAGCAGCGATCGCAGTTGCACCGTTACAAATTGCCATTGGGCATTGGAGTGGGGAACAAGTACGGGAAAATCAACCTTCCAAGTTAGCAGCCATTGAAGCACGGTGGGAAAGTGTAGCTGAGGGAGAATCTGCACCTTGGAGTATTCTTGCACTCCCAAACAAAGATGGGGAGAAAAATGATTTTGAGCTAAATGTTCCCAATGGTTTGGGTTATATTCTGGAGTTTAAACCACAATTGAGTGAGCCTGTACTGGGTTTAAAGGAGTGGAAACCGGAAGATAGACCGCCGATGTTAGGATTAATTTTTTACTCGTTCCGCATTATGGCTGGGATTGGCTTTTTCTATGTGGGGCTGGTAATTTGGAGTGTCATCCAATGGATGCGTGGTAATTTATCAGCATTAAATATTACTCAGCAATCCTGGTTATTACGTGGTTGGATATTCGCTGCACCCTTAGGATATATTGCCGTAGAAGCTGGCTGGATTGTTCGGGAAGTTGGGAGACAACCTTGGACGATGTATGGTTTAATCCGTACCAGTGATGCGGCTTCTGCTGTACCTGCGGGGAATGTTTTAGGCTCTTTGATGGGCTTCACAGTAGTTTATACCATTTTATTCATCTCTGCGTTGTATTTTGGCAGTCGCATCATTCACAAGGGACCAAACTTGGATTTACCTGTACCGGGAATAGAAAATCATCCCGGATTGGATACTACCCCTGGGGAATTTCTTCCTGATCGTCGCCCTGTGGAAGCAGGTAAATAGGAGGTACAATGGAAACTCTCACATATTTTTTACCACAGGTGTGGTTTGCAATCTTGGCTTTGTTTCTCTTCTTGTATGTGATGCTAGATGGCTTTGATTTGGGGGTAGGAATTTTATCCCTGACAGCCTCGGATGAAGAACGTCGTGGTATCCTCATGACTAGTTTGGGAAATGTGTGGGATGCAAACGAAACTTGGCTAGTATTGATGGGCGGTGCTTTGTTTGGTGCATTTCCCTTGGCATATAGTACTATCCTCACTGCTCTATATATCCCGATTATGATGATGATTTTCGGGTTTATTTTTCGGGCTGTGGCGTTTGAGTTTCGGGAACATGCTACCCGCAAAGTCTTCTGGAATATCGCCTTTGGTGCTGGTAGTTTCATGGCTGCACTTGGTCAAGGATTCGCTTTAGGGGGAGTGTTAGCGGGGATTAAAGTTGATGCAGTTGGTGACTTTGTAGGTACGACCTGGGATTGGTTGAGTTTACCATCCCTACTGGTGGCGTTGACACTAATTCAAGGCTATGTGCTAATTGGTTCCACCTATTTGATCTGGAAAACCACCGGGAACTTACAGCAAACCCATTATAAAACAGCTCTGATTGCCGCTTGGACAACTCTGTTGGGAGCAATTGCCATTACTGCGATCACACCTATCTTTTATGAGTATGCCAGGCAAAGGTTATTTGCTCAACCACTAGTTTACATTTTCGCCATCATTCCCATCCTGGGAGTTTTATTAATTTGGCAGTTAATTACTAGTCTGAATAAACGTCAAGAGAAAGCACCATTTTTTTGGACTATTTTACTTTTCTTGTTGACTTTTATTGGGTTGGCTTTGGTTGTTTTTCCCTATATTATCCCTACAGAAATCACAATTTATGAAGCAGCAGCATCACCAAGTTCACTAGTGTTTATGCTCGTTTTCATTGGCTTTTTGATTCCTATTATGTTGGCATACAAT
>NZ_FYBH01000287.1 GCF_900185595.1 Calothrix rhizosoleniae SC01 | reverse complement strand
CTTATCTCAATGTAGGCAGCAAAGTAAGTAAAGAATATTGGATAAGGTAAACCAATTGCAGCCACGACATTACTCGAAAAACCTGGAATATCTGCCAGCTTATCTAAACCATTGTGAATCATTAATAGACCTGCTAAAATTCGCACTGTCAACCAAGTGATTTGAAATAGCAGATTATTAGTAAGATTAGATTGTAAAACGACTGAAAATAGAGATTTTTGAGTCTGAGTGCTAGTCATGTTTCTAATTAATCGATTACATTAGATGGAATTACCTGACCTGTAGCCTTCGGAGCGCAAGAAAGCAGTAATCGGAAATTAATATGCACATTACTGCTTATAATAGAGGGTTATATTGGAAAAAGCAGGAGAATTAGCTTGTATCTGTCCTTAATAATTGGCAAATTTTAGACTAATACAGGCTTTTTTTCCATTTTTTGGGTATATGTACCTTTACTAGCAGCACTATTTAACTTTGCTCTTTGTAGCAAAAGTTTTTGAGCTTTAGCAACGTTAGCAGAATTACCCCCCCAATGTTCTAATGCGGGTTGTTGAATAGCACGAGCATAAGAGAAAGTAACGCGCCAGGGACATTGAGACTTGAATTTGGCATTCATATAGTTAAGATGTGCTGAGGATCTTTCTTGACTTTGTCCCCCGGACAAGAAAGCAATTCCTGGTACAGCAGGAGGTACTGTATTTAGTAAACAGCGAATTGTTTCTGTAGCGACTTGTTCTACACTTGCTTGGGTAGAGCACCCTGTACCAGAAATCACCATACTGGGTTTAAGAATCATTTGGTCATAGGCAACATTCTGTACATATAGATGACGAAAGACTTCATGCAAAGTTTTTTCTGTCACTTCGTAACAACGTTCAATAGTATGTTTGCCATCAATTAATACTTCAGGTTCGACAATTGGTACTAAACCACCTTCTTGACATAAAGCAGCATAGCGAGCCAAACCATAAGCGTTAGCCTCAATACAAGCATCACTGGGAGTGGCTTCTCCAATAGTGATCACCGCCCGCCATTTAGCAAAACGCGCACCCATTTGATAGTATTCAGCAATGCGATCGCGCAAACCATCTAAACCTTCTGTAATTTTTTCATCTTTGTGTCCAGCTAAATTTTTAGCTCCTGTATCTAGCTTGATCCCAGGGATCATGCCAGCCTTTTGCATCACTTTGACGAAAGATACACCACTTTTCGTAGATTGACGAATAGTTTCGTCATATAAAATCGCCCCACTGATATAGTCGCTGAGATTAGGACAAGTTAAAATTAATTCGCGATAAGTACGACGATTTTTGACTGTTGTTGCAATATCTTGTTGCTCAAATCTTTTATTACAAGTTCCGTTACTTTCATCCATCGCTAAAATACCTTTTCCTTCTGCCATCATCGCTTTAGCAGTGCTTATTAGCTCTGGGGCATACTTACTCATTATCCATATTTCCTTAAAACTGACTAAAAAAAATCATATATCTATTGATAAATTATTGCAATAAATATAAAATAAATTTACTTTGGTATTACGCCCAATGGTGTCAAAGAGTTAGTTTTTAGGAGTTGTATGCAGTGAATGCCTTTGAGCAATTCAAAAGTTTAGCAATGATTAGTAAGATAGAAGCCATAGTATATTCGTTTAGAGCCAAATTTCCCGACTGCTTTGCCGATTTAAAACCTTGGGCAAAAAACGATACAACTAAACAGTTTACCGATCCCAACTCAATTGATATTGGCTTTCATTTTCCCAATGCTAATTTTGACTGTCGTTGTCGTAGCATCTTGATGCAAGTGAGAATTCATCGAGACTTTGAACAACAAGATTATAAAGCTGTGGGAATCCAACTTTCAGGTTATGAAGCCTATCGAGAGCAATGGCAATTCTCTACTATTGGACATTGGGAATTTTCAGGGATCTCTAATCCGACATCAGAGGCTCAAGAACTATTGAAACAAGTTTGTTGTCAAATTATACAATTGTTTGATAATTCTCAAAGTGCTTATCGCCAATAATGAATCAATTATTTGCAGTTTACTTTAAAATTTTGGTTATTCAGTAGGTATTATGCTTAACTATTAATTAAACTTCATAACTTAGGTTTAAAACCAAGGCTTACATGACTTAAATTTAGACTTTCCTTGTGACACTTGTGTAAGTCCTATTACTAATGCCATTACTAATTCAAAGTCTGAATGAAATCATCATCACCGTATTCTAATTCGCTATTTATTAGCAATTATGGCAAAGCAATTCCCTATAGCAGCAATGAAATCAAGCAAAAGCATGGAAAGAATAACTATGGTTTTAAAAACCTCAAAGTTAGACCAAAATTGATTGATGCTGTTCCCGAATTGTCGTCAGATAATGCTCTAAAGACATTAGTGCGATCGCTTAATTCACCTGATACAAATTTTTTTAGTATTGGGTGTTTCAGTGGCAAAATTCACGAACAAGAAGGATATGTATATAGAGGATATATTGAGTTTTCTTTTAATTGTAGGATGTGTGTACAAGATGCAAGAAATTACTTTTCATTATATTTTCACTTTGAACAGTTTTTACGCCAGCATAATTTTGACGAGAAAGTAAAACTCCAGTGGATGCTAGAAGAAGCTCAGTTTTTAGATGTAGATATTGATGGGTTTTCTTGCGCCATTTTTATTTTTACAACTCACTGTTCATCTATCGACGAAGCTTATTACTCCTGGCAAAAGTCCTTGGAAATACTAGAGTCGTTTTTCCTCTCCGTTCAAGTTCGATCGCATACATTAATTTATGAGAATTGTTAATCAACGTCAAGTAGTTAATTTAATAAATCTATAACTATGAAACCTTGTTACAGATATGAATGGCACAAAGATAAGCCGAAAGTCTTTATTAGTAAGGGTATTCTTGAGCGGAAGAGCAGGGGAGCTTTTGTGTGGAGTGCAAGAAAATTTATTGAGAAACTTATGCAATATTTTATTTAGTTCCTTAACTGCTTAGACCTCTGCTTCCTTCTCCTCTGTTATTTAAAAATCCTTGCTATGAATAGCATTGAGCTTCAATAATACCATTTGTTACAGATATTTGTTGCAAGTAGAACAGATGCAGATGTATCCTTAGGTTAGTTTAATAATTGACAGGAATTAGCATTTTGGATATATACGAGTTTGATGTTGTTATTGTTGGAGGCGGTCCAGCAGGGTGTAGTTGTGCCCTATATACATCAAGAGCAAATCATAAGACTGTTATCTTGGACAAAAATCCTGCTGTAGGTGCTTTGGCTATTACCCACAAAATTGCCAATTACCCTGGAGTCTCTACAGATATAAGTGGGGAAGAATTATTAAAGGAAATGCGAGATCAGGCTGTTTCTTATGGCACTACTTATCGGCGGGCTCAGGTTTATAATATTGATGTTGATGGTACTTTAAAAAAGTCTATACCCCAGAAGGTACATTTGTAGGTAAAGCATTAGTTCTTGCTACTGGTGCAATGGGTCGTCCTCCATCTTTTCAGGGGGAATCCGATTATTTGGGTCGTGGAGTCAGTTATTGTGCTACTTGCGACGGTGCATTTTATAAAGAGCGAGAAGTGGCTGTTGTGGGTACTAATCAAGAAGCAATAGAAGAAGCCCATTTTCTTACCAAATTTGCCTCTACTGTTAACTGGATCACTTTTAAGAACCCCAAACCAGAAGACGAACACGCCCAAGACTTACTTAATAGACCTAATGTCAAGCATTGGCAAAGCACTCGTCTGTTGTCTGTTGAAGGAAATGAGATGGGGGTAACAGGGGTGAAGTTGAAGCACAAAGATATAGAAGAACCTATCTTTCTGGACTTGGAAGGAGTGTTTATATATCAGAATGGCTCTAAACCTATTACCGATTTTATCGGCAATCTCATAGAGTATAAAGCTGATGGTGGTGTTCAAGTGGACGAAACTATGGCTAGCAGTATCGAAGGAGTCTGGGCTATCGGGGATATACGTAACACACCCTATAAACAAGCAGTTGTAGCTGCTGGTGATGGCTGTATTGCAGCGATGTCTATTGATCGCTTTCTTAATAATCGTAGGTCAATTAAAACTGACTGGGATCATTCATAAAGCCTCTCTAAATCTAAGATGTAGTATTGACTGCTCCCCTGCCTGAAGGCGAGGGGATTCTAAAAAGATGCTACGTGACGGGTTAAAACCGCGTCCTGTAGCTTCTGATTAGCTGTCATCCAGATATAAATATCACTCGTAGGGAGGTGAACCTGCGCGTCTACACTCAACTGAAAACCGCTATATTAGGATTAATCCTCAAATATTCTGGTAATAATATCCATGGGAAACGGAACTGGAATCCGTCAGAAGGAACTTTGTAACCTCTTGGGGCTTGATTATAAAGCCGTTGCTGTATCAGCCAAACAGCTTGGTCTCAGTACCCATGCTTACCTACAACAAGAGACTGGCTGGATTCTCAGAGACGAACTCTACTATCCACCTAATACTGAGGTAATAGATTAAGTGGCTCAACCTCCTCGAAACGAAACGAAATCCTCAGGTCAACGTCGGCGATGGATTGATATTTTGGGGTTGTTTGGTCTGGGAATTGTCATTGTGGGAGCGATCGCATTAGTCAAGCAAGTGGGAATTGAGCAAATCCGTACCAATGTCCATGAATTAGGAATTTGGGCACCTTTTGCCTTGTTGTTGCTGCGATCGGTAAGCATTGTGATTCCGGCAATTCCCAGTACGGCTTACTCAGTTTTGGCAGGTGCTTTATTTGGCTTTTGGCATGGAATCATGGTCATAGCGATCGCTGATTTTGCTGCTTGCTCTGGGAATTTTTACATTGCCAAACGTTACGGTAGAGGAATCGTACAGCGACTAGTGGGTCAACGATTTATGGGTAAAGTTGATTCCCTTGCTTCTAACTATTTAGAGAATAACCCTTTCCTAGTCGCTGGATTTTTAATGACCGGATTATTCGATTTTGTCTGTTATGCCGTTGGGCTAACTCAAATGCAATGGGGTAAGTTTATCCCGGCTTTGATTCTAGGCATCTTAATTTCCACACCTCCTATTGTTGCTTTGGGTGCAGGCATCTTTTCCCAAGGAAAATTACTCCTTGGCTTTGCCCTATTAGGTATGTTCGCTTTGGCTGTTCTAGCGGCATGGTTGAATCGCAAACATAATAAAAATGGAGGAAAGCCATCATGACAACAATCGCAAACCATTCTCCTGTACCGAATTCACAACAGTGGTATCGTCCTACGGTTTCCCCAGAACACGGAGTTTATGTGATGCTCATAGTTTCATTCCTTACAGGGGCTGCTACTGCACAGCAGTGGAGGTGAGAGACAACCCTAGCACTTATCTGCGCTTTTTGTGGCTTTCAGGCAGAGCATCCACTGGTTTGGCAAATTTGCTGCCAGTCCACTTGCCTGGGTAATTATGGGTAAGGCGATCGCTTATTTTAAAGATTAAAATAACTGGAATGACGGAAAACCATAAAGCATAGATGCCTTATATTCAGACTCCTTTCTCTCAAGCTATTTTTAAGATGTTTGAAAATTTGGATTCTTACCTTGAGAAGAATTACCATAATCTCGCCAGCGAAGCTGTTAAGGTTTATCTTTTTGGCGGATGTGCAATACATTTGCATATCGGGACTAGGGCTAGTAACGACGTAGATGCCGATTTACAGCTAATTCAAAGGCTAAACTCTGTAGATATTTTACAATATGGTATTAAAGCTGTATCTTTTGATGACGAAGAGGGTGACTATTGTACGTTAGATTTTGATGGCAATTTTAACCCGACTATTGCTCCTATTCACCCAGAATACAAGGAAAGATCCTCACTAATACATGCAACTAAATCAAAGCTAGTTTCTCTTTATTTAGTTTCTGCTGTAGATATAGCAGTTTCCAAACTGGGGCGATTTGTATATATTGACCAAGAAGATATTATTAACTTGTTTCAAAACAAAATGTTTACTATAGAAGACTTTATAGAGACTGCGGAAGAAGCAAAAAAATATTGTGGTGTAGCTACGGATAAGCTAGAATTTAATATAAAGACGGCTATAGTTCTTCTGAAAGAGGAAGCGCAATGAGTTTAAATACACAATTTAGAAAAGCTGTTAGCTCTCCTTTGTATCATCTTTCAGTGGAGGACTTAAAGCCAATTGCCTTAGCGTTCTGGCATGAATGTTATACTCCAGAACTTAGCGATCTAGATTTAGAACAACTAAGAAAAGCTGGTTACTTGATAGATCGCTTTAGAGGCTACAACTGCATTCCTAAAGCTCAAAAACGGGAACTTGCAATCTTGGTAAAGGAAGTTGAGCAAAGTCTACCCGAAGTAATGGAAGTTGTTGATAATGTAGACAACTTAGAACCTTTAGCCCAGAAATGGAACCTGAACGAAGATATTTCTCATGTAATGTCACCTTTACTTGAATATCAGACTCGCCACTACGTCCATGCCCATGCATAATCCATTCAGTGATTAGAGTGAAGCCGATCCAATGGGATCGGTTTTCTATTAACCACTAAATTAAAATTAATACTAACTCCTAGACAAGCTCTAACCTCATAGCAAGTTAAGAAAATTTTCAATTTATGTGCAAACCGACACGAAAGTCGTAATTGATTTGACCCATCAGTTACAAATTTGTATCGACTCATTTCAATAAGCGCAGACCATTTAAAGTTACTAATAAGGTAGAACCTTCATGACCAATTACTCCCAAGGGTAAATTAATACTACCAACTAAATTAGCCAGCAACAGCAAGCAGATAAACGAGAGAGCAAAAGTGATATTTTGTTTGATAATGCGATTAGCGCGACGACCAAGTTGAATTGCCTGGGACAATTTGGCTAAGTTATCTGACATTAAAATAATATCTGCACTCTCTAAAGCGACATCCGTACCAGTAACTCCCATTGCTACTCCCACGGTAGCAGCAGCTAAAGCCGGAGCATCATTGATCCCATCTCCCACCATTGCCACATTTTGATACTTCTGCTGTAAGTTTCTGATGACTGCTAGTTTGTCTTCTGGTAATAATTGGGCATGAACCCCATCGAGATTCAGAATTTGAGCTACGCTTTGGGCAGTACGTTGATTGTCTCCTGTGAGCATAGCTGTTGCTTCGATTCCCTGTTTTTTTAAGCTAGCGATCGCAGTAGCTGCTTCTGATTTTACGGTATCGGCAACGGCAATAATTCCGACAATTTCTTCAGCTAAACTTACCCAGACAACGGTTTTACCTGCTGTTTCTAGGATATTACTAACTTCCTTCAATTCAGGAGAGCAGATATTTGTGGTAGATTTGCCAACTGTAACCCTTGCTCCTGCCACTTCTCCCACAATACCTTGACCCGTTTTGGCTTGTATATGAGTCGCGCTTTGCCATGATAAATTGGCTTTCTGTGCTGCTTGGATAATAGCTTCGCCGATGGGGTGTTCTGAACCAGATTCGATGGCAGCTGCTAATTCTAACACCTGATCAACCGAGTGTTGAGCTGCGGGAATAATATTTACTACCTCTAATTGTCCCATGGTGAGAGTACCCGTTTTATCAAAAGCGATCGCTCTTACCCGACCAATTTTCTCTAACTGTGCCCCATTTTTAAATAAAATTCCCTTTCGCGCCCCACAAGCAATACCCGATAACAGAGTCGGCATAATTGATGCCATCAAAGCACAAGGAGAAGCCACCACCAAAAAAATTAGCATCCGATAAATAGTGGTTTCCCAGTTCCAACCCAAGATAAAAGGAGGTAAAGTTGCCAAAATTAGAGCCAAGAAGACAATTACTTTGGCATAGCCTCTTTCAAAACGTTCTACAAATTGCTGTGAAGGAGGGGCTTGGGTTTGGGCTTGTTCCACCAGACGAATTACCCTTTGAATCAAACTACTTTCTGGGGGTTGATGAACCTGAAGTTGTAATACGCCATTGCCATTGAGAGTACCAGCAAAAACCTCGTCGCCGATAGTTTTATCCACAGGAATGGATTCTCCAGTAATCGGAGCTTGATTCACCGTAGTTGCTCCTTCTAAAATAATTCCATCGGTGGGAATCATTTCTCCAGGTTTGACTAAAACTACATCTCCCACTTGTAATTGCGTGATGAGAATATTTTGCTCTTCACCATTGTGGATGACTCTAGCAGTATCAGGAGTAACTGCCATCAAAGAACGAATATTACGCTCAGTACGCTGCATGGCAAAACTTTCTAAAGCACCGCTAATGGCAAAAATGAGAATTAAGACTGCCCCATCGATAATTAAATGGTATTCCCGTCGCCATAAGCCCAAGCTAGCTGCCCCTAAAGCTGCCACAATCATTAGTAAATCAACATCTAGTTCTTTTTCCTGCCACAGGGTAGTAAGTCCCTCTTTGGTGCTTTCATAACCGCCAATCACATAAGCTGCGCTCAAAATCAATATGGCAAAACCAATCCAGTTAAAATGAAGGCAAACCCAGCCAAGGATAACTAAAATGCCACAGATAGCTGCTGCGTAGGCATCAGCATATTTTTGTAAAATTTCATTAGGGGTAAATTGAGCCATCGCTAGAATGAATCTGAGAACACACTCAGGCTACACTTTGACATTGGTGTTAAGGTCAACTATGGCGAATCAATACTTAACAATCAAACAGGTTACGGAAAAAATAGGCGATGGTCTGACTCCGCGCATGGTACGCTACTACCACCAGACTGGACTGTTGCCAGAAGCCAAGCGATCGCCAAGTAACTATCGCCTGTACACTGAAAGTCATGTGCAACAACTGCGAAAAATAGTCGCTCTCAAACAAGAAGGGTTTCAAATAGAACAAATCCGCAAATTGCTAACAACTGAAACCTTGCCAACAGCAACCGATATTCTAATTCCTCAACTCCAGCAGCAATATCGCAGGGTTATGGAACAAATTGCTCAATTGCGACAAACTGCATCTGCTCTAGAAGGGTTATTAGGAAGAGATACCCTGTGTGCAACCATGAGAGCAGAAGCGATCGCACAACTCAAACTTTTAGAAATCGAAAACTTTTGGGACACCCTTGATACAGCTACCCCCGCTCACCCCGAAGCTTTTGCAGAATCCTTAAAGCTTTTGTTACCCGACTTATCAAATCGCCCGGAAATTGAAGTAGATTTAATTTCCCAACTTGTATTAGCTTGTGGAGATGTGAGCTTAGTTAATTTTATCCAAGTTAGTCCAGGAGCAATTGCTGCTGCTAGAGTTGCCCTCCAATCTGGCTGTCAAATTGTCGGCGATGTTCCGGCTATTGTAGCGGCTTGCGATCGCCCCCGTCTCGCCCATCTCAGCTGCCAAATCACAACTTTAATTGATAATCCTCATCTTACCAATGCAGCAGAAGCAGAACAAGAGTCTTGGCGTTCCACCTCTTGGCACAAAGATTTACAGCAGCTAACTTCTGGCTGTATTTTGGTTGTTGGCTATGTTCCTTCGGTATTAATCTCCATCTGTCGAGCGATCGAAGACGATTTGCTACATCCCGCCCTAATTATTGGTATGCCCATTGGCTTTAGTCATGCACCAGCAGCTAAACGTTTACTTATGCGTTCTGGTGTTCCCTTTATTACTATAGTTGGTTCTCTTGGTGGGGGTTTATTGGCAGCAACAGCCCTCAATGCCTTAGCCCAATCTTTAATTGACAAACCCGACTGTCACTGTTATTTGAGTGTAAAGAACAGCAAATAGAATTAAACTTTCCGCCACCCGTTTGAGATTAGAGACTGCAAACTCCTTATCAGGTTCTATTGCTTGTGCTTCGTCTTTCACGGCTGACAAATATCGGAGTGACTTTTCTTTTATGGAGATGTAGCCAATATATTTAACTTACATCCTGATTGGGCAATTGAAATTCTCTCTCCCAATCAAAGCCAAACCAAAGTGATTCGTAATATTCTTCATTGTATTAATAACGGCACCGAGATGGGTTGGCTTTTGGATGCTGAGGAATCCTGCATATTTGTTTATGATGCGGATAAGTCTGTGCAGGTATTTGAAAAGCTAGATATGGTGTTACCAGTGCCAGAATTTGCCCAGAAGGTTCGGCTGACTGTAGGTGAGATATTTAATTGGTTGAAGGTGTAGGAGAGTTCTACAAGGAAAAAACCTATATTTCAGAGATAATTTATAAAGTCAAACTTAAATTGTGCAATCAGTTACACGCTACTTGAATATATCCCAGGTAGTGTTATCTTACGGCGAATGATTGCAAGCTTAAACCCTTCCATGGCCGTAATCCATCCTACTTAATATTTACTACTTAATAGTGTCAAAACACAATCATTTTCTAGTTTACTGGGGCGCAGTTTTTGGCTGCATAGCTACATTTATCGGTTTTATCGTGCTTGCGGGATTTGTGCCGCCTTCCTCTCCAAATAATTCCATAGCTGATGTTATCAGTTTGTATCAAAACAACTTGTTTGGTATTCGCGCTGGCATGGTAGTGATGCTGCTTGGAGTCTCTTTCACCCTACCATTTGTTTCACTCATCAGCTCACACATGCATCGCATAGAAGGGGCAAATCCGATTTTGGCACCCACTCAACTGATTGCCGGTACTGTAGCATTACTAGCTCTATTTATACCACCAATTATCTGGTCAATTGCTGCATTTCGGTTAGATAGAGATCCCCAAATTACCATGATGCTCCATGATGCTGGTTGGATATTCCTTGTCTTCCCGGCTGCTCCTGCAATTGTCCAGAATCTATCTATTGGTTTGGCAATCCTCAGTGATAGAGGTTCTCCACCCATATTTCCCCGGTGGGTTGGCTTTCTCAATTTTTGGGCTGCTTTCCTATTTATCCCCAGTGGCTTAATCACCTATTTCAAAACCGGAGCCTTTGCTTGGAATGGAATTTTGGCTTTCTGGGTTCCTTTCGGAGCGTTCAGTATTTGGCTAATGATTTTGTTCTTGTTTATGTATAAGTCCATTATAGCTATGCCAGATGATCCACCTATAAGGGACTTCCAAATCAAAAAATAATCAATCGCTTGAAATGCAGGGGAGCAGGGAACAGGGAGCAGGGAGTAGGGAGCAAGCAGGGGGAGAATTAAATTATCTCTAGCCAGGATTTAGAGAAATGTTATAAGCCACTGCTTTGGGTAGGTTAAGCGCGTTGTAGTAAGTGGCGCGACACGACCCCAAAGGGAGGAGAGAGGGTAAAGCAAGTAGTTCAAGTCCAGAATATTGGGTAATTTATTTTTTGGTGTTCTCTGATACTCAAGAATACTGGATTCCTGATAAATAAAGACCAATAGTTACTGTTGCAACTACAAATACCCAAGTTTCAAATATTGCTCTGAGTAGGAAAGGTGCTGTGGAGATTTCCATAAAATGCATGATTACCAAACGCACTTTGAAGAAAGCCACTAGCAGTAGTCCTACACTGACATATTTATCAACATTAAGACTGTCAGAGGTATAATTATCTACTATCCACCAAGAAAATATAGTCAGAAGTACTAAAGACAGATAAATCAAAGTGGCTTTTGTATTGATAGGTAATATCATGACTTAATTATTTCACCAAATAAAGTAGAGGGAAAAACACAATCCAAAGTAAATCAACCATGTGCCAATAAGCAGCACCACTTTCAAAGGTTTGAATGTCTTTAATCGTCAAGGAATCTTGTTTAGTTTTGAGCAAAAGAAACATCAAAACAGACAAACCAATGATGACGTGCAAAAAATGAATCCCTGTGAATATGTAGTAGTACATATAAAAATCATTGGTCATCATGGTAATGCCATGTTGGATTTTTTCCCTGTATTCTAAAATTTTCACCAGAGCAAAGCCTACTCCGCACAGCAACCCCGAAGCAAAAAATAGTCGCGCCATAATGGTCTTGTTTTTTCTGACTTCATGCAGAGCTAGCACAACAAACCAGGAACTAGTAAGTAGCAAGAGTGTATTAATAGCAGCATAGTTTTGATTAAGAGTACTTTGTGATTGTTTATACAACTGAATATCTAAAGAGCGATAATAGGCAAATACAGCAAAAAACAAGGCAAATACAACCATATCCCCGAGGATAAAAACCCATACCCCTTCTTCTCCTGGTAGACGTTCAGCTTTTTTTGGGTTCTCGGAGTTAAGCCCAGGAGAATTATTCATTGGATTGGAAAATTTTGGGTAGGTCATATTTAGGGTGCAATGCTAAATGAGGTTATATACTTCTGCGTATAGATATCCATTACTGTTGTAGGACTTTTCACTCAAATATTTTGTTCACGATGTGACAACCTAAGGTAAATGTTTTGTTAGACAAAATGTTAAGGTAATTTCTGAAAATAATTTTACACTGAAGCTCCCCTTTGACCGAAACAGAAAAGGATACAAGCCCCCAAATTTATTTGTGGAAAAATTAGAAATAATTGTGCTGCGATGCATAAGCACTCTTTCTCAATAATTCCTTTCTTGATGCAGTCGCTCATGAGGGAGACCCCCTTTCTGCACGCTGCTCTCTACATTCATGTATGGGGTTTCTACCCTGCTAAGAGCTACCTGCTCCCCTGCCTCTTCCTGACTTTTACATTAGGCTGGGACTTATAGTCCTAGGTGGGTGTGATCGAAAGTCCATCAATTTATCATATTTTATGGGACAGACCACTAGATTGATTGACTAATTTTTTCAAAAAAGAAAGATTTATTAATTATATGGGTGCGGCATTCAGTTGTTATAACCCTCAAACCTTTGTCTGCTAGAGCTAAAAGGTTTATGTAGTACATATACTGCAGGGAAAGTGACAGGAGATGAATAATGCCACAAAAAAGCTAAATCCTTTTTATTACGAGTGTTACCGCATAAAAATAGGATTTAGCTGGTTTTCGGTATGAGGTATCATCACAAGTTAGTGAATTATTTATTAGTGTATCACCATTTTATTGCTAGTATTTTGCATTTATATATTTATGCTGACCATCGTTCAATCTTAAAATAGCCCTCTAAGCCTAGATAGAAAAGAGTTTGAGGGTCAATTATATATGTGGTTACAAAAATTAATTTAAAATTAATGCAATATATTTTCATTAATTCTGATACTATATCAAAGGAGTTAATTAAGATAAATACTCAGTAATCTTCATGATTTTTTTAATTATTGCCAAATCTTCTCATAAATTCAAGTCATGAATCACATGACTATTCAATTAATCAATTCTTTTAGTAGTCGGGTAATGCAAGGTTAATAGTACCTATTGACTTTTAGACACTTACGTTATTTTTGTATAGCCTTTCTCTCTGGGTGAAAGCAATGTAATTATTCTCACTTACCCATAGACAAATAAAGAATTGAGTTGATTGAACAATAATAGTTTGTTTTTCTCATTTTCAGGAGCCAGAATGTCAAAAAAAATAGGTTTATTTTACGGTAGTACCACAGGAAAAACTGAAGCTGTTGCAGAAATGATTCGGGATGCATTAGGTGATGATGTAGTCACCTTATATGAAATATCTCAAGTAGAGTCTGCTGATTTTGATGAGTATGAATGCGTGATTATTGGCTGTCCTACATGGGATATTGGCGAACTACAGAGCGATTGGGATGGTTTTTACCAAGATGAACTAGAGGGTATTGATTTTAATAGTAAAAAAGTTGCCTATTTTGGCACTGGAGATCAAATTGGTTACAACGATAACTTTCAAGATGCTATGGGCATTTTAGAAGAAGCAATTTCTGGTAAAGGAGGTAAAACAGTTGGTTATACATCAACTGATGGATATGATTTTGATAATTCTAAAGGTGTGAAAAATGGCAAATTTGTAGGGCTAGCAATTGATGAGGATAATCAATCTGATCTCACAGATCAGCGAGTAAAAGATTGGGCTACTCAATTAAAAACTGAGTTTGGTTTATAAGTAGTTAAATATTAGGGGACAGGGAGGGAAGAGGTATTTATGATTAATTCATTTGATGTTTTATGGTTGACTGCTAGTCCAAGTTTGAAGTATTTTGACCAACCACTACTGAAGTTTTTGTCTAAATCTTTGCAGGTAGCTCAATGGGAGTACCATCCAGCACCAGATGAAGCTAGCTCTATTGATAAAGCTGTGTGCCTCATTGATGAGTTTTTGCAATCCTATTCTCGCCCAGTTCATTTGGCTGGTCATAGTACAGGGGGTGCGATCGCATTAATGTTTGCCCGTCGTTTTCCTCAAAAAATCAAATCCCTGACTTTATTAAGTGTAGGCTCCCAACCTGCAATCAATTGGCAAGCACATTATTATGTGCAAAGGCAAATGTTTTTTCTTAGCCGCGAAAGAATTTTGGCAAACAATGGACGTAGTTTGTTCGGCTATCAACCGCCTCATAAGATGAAAAAGTTAGTGGCTACTCTAGATAGAGATTTACAGGAATCCCCTTGCTCCCATTCTCCTTTCAAAATCACTTCTTTACCAAAGGGTGGAGTTTATATGCCTTTAATGGTATGTGGTTGCAAAACCGACCCAGTTATTAGTCCATCATTATTACATGATTGGTCTAATTGGTTTAAGCCAGAAGATAGACTTTGGGAATGTCCTCGAGGATTACATTTCTTTCACTATTTTTATCCCCAAAATGTCGGTCAGCAAATGTTGAACTTTTGGCAAAGCTTAAATCTGCCATCCGTACCAGAGAAGCAAAGTCAATCCCTAGAAATACCCATAAGTGAACATAACTCTCAAGCATTCGCGTAGCCATTACTTCTGGGAGTGTCCCATCAACATCAGCCAAAATGTAACGAAATATTAATTTAGAATTAGTACAGTTAATTTAACGTGCATACTTGATCTTAATGCTAGTATTTCTCATTATTTTCTATGGATTAATGAAAAAAATGGCTGGATAATAGTATTTATTACCTAATTTACAGGAGGGCTAATATGTTGTAAGTTATAGATAAGAGAAGCTTTTCATCAATTAGTTGCAATATTCGCACTAAATCTCATTCACTTAAACTCTTCAATACTTATTGATAAAGATTACAAATGAGTATTTTCTGGAAACCTCTATTCCCAGTACTGGGTTGGTCAGTAGACGAAAAAGAATCAGGATCGCCTTTACTGGCAGGTAATGCTCGATTTATGAATATGTCAGGAAAGCTTTTAGGAGCTCATGTTGCTCATGCTGGACTGATTATGTTGTGGGCAGGGGGAATGACTCTATTTGAGTGTTCCCGATTGAATCTAGATTTGTCCCTATGGGATCAGAATTTAATTCTGTTGCCCCATTTAGCCACCCTCGGATTAGGTATTGGTGAGGGTGGACAAATCATTGATACCTATCCCTATTATTTGATCGGGATGTTACATTTAATCGCTTCTGCTGTATTAGGGGCTGGAGGGATTTATCATGCTGTCTTAGGGCCAGACACCTTAGATGAGAAGGGGTTTGGCTACCAATGGCAAGATGGCAATAAGATGACTACTATTCTCGGTATTCATCTGGTCATGTTGGGTCTTGGAGCACTGTTGCTGGTGATAAAAGCAACATCTTGGGGTGGATTATATGACCCCTTGGTGGACAAAGTACGATTGATTCAGCCTAATTTAAATCCAGTGCGAATTTTTGGCTATTTATTTGGTTTTAGCCCTACAGGTTGGACGATTACCGGCATGGCGAGTGTAAATAACCTAGAGGATATTGTTGGTGGTCATTTGTGGGTGAGTATTCTCTGCATTGGCGGGGGTGTTTTTCACATTGTTTCTCGACCATTGAATTGGGCAAAACGGGCTTTGGTATGGTCGGGGGAAGCCTATTTATCCTACAGTTTGGGTGCTTTAGCATTAGCTGGTTTTAGTGTTGCTTGTTTTGTTTCCGTTAATGAAATAGCCTATCCCAGCGTATTGTATGGGCCAGTGGGTGATACTGCTCCTTCGGTGAGGACGGCATTAGCTAGCGTTCATGCTGGGTTAGGATTTTTAGCATTAGTTGGACATCTTTGGCACGCTTATAGAGCAAAAGCAGCGGTAAAAGGAGTGAAATATAATACCTTCTTTGACCTTATGGCTAAAGAAACAACACTCTTGGTACCGACAAATCTGAACAGTTGAATAAGGAGAACATTTTACTATGACAGAAAGTGAAACAATGCCCCCAGAAGAGACTCCGTCAACAGAAGACGCACAAACTGAAGTTGTAACGGAAACTACGCAAAACGAAATTATAACAGAAGTTCCACAAAAAGCGATTGCCATAAAAGCAAAAGCAGAAATTCCTTGGCGAGCTGGCAATGCAAGACTAGTTAACCTATCTGGGAAGTTATTAGGTGCCCATGTTGCCCATGCTGGTTTAATAGTGCTTTGGGCAGGAGCTATTACCTTATTTGAAATAACACAGTTAGATCCTTCACGCTCTATGTATGAGCAAGGATTAATTGTTTTACCCAATCTGGCTCGGCTTGGGGTTGGAATAGGAGAAGGTGGTGCGGTGGTTGATACTTATCCCTATTTTGTGATTGGGGTAATACATTTAATTAGTTCTGCATTCCTGGGAGCCGGGGGAATGTTCCACGCCCTTAAAGGTCCCAAAACTTTGGAAGATGAGTTTTCCTTCTTTGGTTATCAGTGGAATGATACCAATAAGATGACAACTATTCTAGGGATTCACCTAATATTACTGGGTTTCGGTGCATTTTTACTGGTTGCCAAAGCCATGTTTTACGGTGGATTGTACGATCCGGCTATTCATAATGTGCGAGCGATCGCTAATCCAACTTTAAATCCAGGGAAAATCTTTGGTTATTTCTTGGGTACAGAAGGTAAGTTTTGGCTTGCTGGTGTGGATAACCTAGAGGATGTAGTAGGAGGTCATATTTGGATTGGTGCAATTTGTATTGTAGGTGGCATTTGGCATATGCGTAGCACACCTCTTGCTTGGGCAAAGAACCTATTTGTCTGGTCTGGTGAGGCTTATTTATCCTACAGTATTGGTGCTGTGAGTTTAATGGCATTTGTAGCCACATTATTTGTGGCAGTTAATACTACAGTCTTCCCCACAGAATTTTTTGGACCAGCGTTATCCTTGACATTTGATCGCTTTCCAGTTTTTACCAGTGCTGATGGTGCCTTAACTTCCCGAGTCTGGTTAGCCAATGCTCACTTTTGGTTAGGCTTCTTCTTCTTACAAGGACATTTGTTTCATGCACTGCGGGCAGCAGGTTATAGCTTTGTTGAAGGTCGAGTAATTACGTCTACAAGGGGACAGGTAAGTTAATACCATTTTGGATTTTGGATTTTAGATTGTGAAAGAACTGCTGTATAAGCCTTTCAGACATCTATCTGCCACAATCATTATTGATCAACAGGTGGTTTAATTTTTAAGCTGGTTAACTATGACAACTACACAAGAAAATCCCTTAAAATCCCTTGGTTTTTCAACTGATGCAATGGTTGAAACCAACTATGTCAAGGATTCAATGGATCCTTATTCTTGGTGGGCTGGTAATTTTCGCTTCCTGGATTTATCTGGTAAATTACTAGGGGCACACGTCGCCCACGCAGGATTAATTGTACTGTGGGCAGGGGCAATGACCCTATTTGAAGTATCAAGATTAGATCCATCTATACCGATGTCCGAACAGGGGTTAATTTTATTGCCCCATTTAGCTACATTGGGTATTGGTATTGGAGACGGAGGACAGGTTATTGATACTTATCCCTATTTTCTAATTGGGATGTTGCACCTAATCAGTTCCGCATTTTTAGGGGCTGGTGGTATTTATCACTCCACCCTTGGACCAAGTAAATTAGATGAAAAAGGCTTTGGCTATCGTTGGGATGACGGCAATAAAATGACCTCCATTCTGGGGATTCATCTGGTACTTTTGGGAATAGGAGCATTATTGCTGGTCGCAAAAGCAGTATCTTTCGGTGGATTGTACGATCCGGTAACAGAGCAGGTCAGGTTAATTAATAACCCCACCCTTAACCCACTTACCATTTTTGGGTATCTAGTAGGTGTTACTCCCGATGGGTGGACATTGAAAGGAATGGCGGCTGTAAATAACCTAGAAACTGTAGTGGGTGGTCATCTTTGGGTTGGTGCAACCTGTATTTTAGGTGGTATCTGGCATATCTTAACTGAACCAAAAAAATGGGCAAAGGGATTATTTGTTTGGTCTGGTGAGGCTTACTTATCCTATAGTCAGGCGGCTCTTGCTTATATGGGATTTTTCGCTGCTTACTTTGTCTGGGCAAATGATACCGTCTATGCTTCAGTATTTTATGGACCTGCGGAAACCTTAACTGTTGATGGGGAAATTACATCCCGCACATGGTTAATGCTGTTTCATATTATTGTTGCCAGTTTATTGTTAGCAGGACACTTTTGGCACGCATTGAGAGCAAGAGCGATCGCATCTGGATTTGTGTTCAGTAAGATGAAATTCAATCCTGATGCAGCTTTTGGGGATATGCAGTTTAACAATGCATCAATTGTTGAAGGTATTGTCCAACCTTTTGAGAGTAATCCCCAGTCAGGTAACTTAGCTACACCCCTGAATACTGACGGTGTTCCCCGGACTTGGATTAACAATCTGCCAATTTATCGGGATGGATTATCTCCCATTACCAGAGGGTTAGAAATAGGTATGGCTCATGGCTATTTCATATTAGGACCATTTTTAGAGCTTGGTCCCTTGAGAAATAGCGATATCGCTCTTTTTGCTGGATTTGGTAGTGCATCTGGTTTGGTTGTGATTTTAAGTTTAGGTTTGTTTATCTATGGAGCATCAGTATTTCAAGAAAGAACTAAACCTGTAGGCGTTTTACCTGACAATATACAAACCTACAAAGATTGGAGCTTTTTTACCTCTGGCTTTTTAATTGGTGGTATTGGAGGTGTAATTTTTGCTTGTTTCATTCTGTTAGAAATTGGACGAGCAACCCTTTAGGAGAAGAGTGAAGGAGAGAAAGAAGGAAAGAGAAAAAATACCTAATTTACATTAGATATTTTCATAACTGTAGACGCATAGCGTCTACACTCCATCACTCCATCACTCCATCACTCCATCACTCCATCACTCCATCACTCCATCACTCCATCACTCCATCACTCCACCACTCCCTCCTCTTGCATTTGAAAATTGGAGATTTATCGATGTCAATTCCTTTAATGAGTTATACACTTTCCAGCCAAAATCAGCGCGTGAATGGATATGAAATATCAAGTGAAGAACAACCACGGATTTACAGCACAGATAATTTACCCAATGGTTCTGACATTGATGAAATAATTTGGGCTTGCTACCGACAAATATTTAACGAGCAACAAATCATTAGCTACCACCGACAAATTCCCTTAGAATCTCAACTGCGCTCAGGTCAAATTACAGTACAGGAATTCATTCGAGGCTTAGTTTTGGCTGACTCATTCCGACGGCTAAACTACGAATCTAATAATAATTACCGATTTGTGGAAATGTGCATTCAGCGCCTTATCGGTCGGAATGTTTATAATAATCAAGAAAAACTAGCTTGGTCAATTGTTATTGCGACTAAGGGTTTACAGGGATTTATTGATGAATTATTGAATAGTGATGAGTATATCAATAATTTTGGATATAATACCGTTCCCTATCAAAGACGAAGAATATTACCACAGAGAGAACAAGGGGAAGCGCCATTTGCTCGTATGATTCGCCACGATAGTTACCACATCAATATTGGTACGCAAATATTCAACCTTGTCAAAGATAATAGTGCTGCTGTTTACCGTAGAGTATTATTGTTTGTACCTACAGTTTCTGTTGCTGCATTGATTGCCACAATAGCTATGATAGCTTTACCCAAATAATAGTTGATGAGGCTTACTGATTCTATACTTGTATCAATTTCAGCAAGCCTCTATACCCTAATTACAATATTGTTTTTTTGGATATCCTAAGTTCCATACAACAGTAGTAAATGTGTTTACTATTGTTAATTTATCGTATCCTAATATACTTAACGAAGAAATTGTTACTTTTTGTAAATATTGGTTTTAATTAAGAAATATTTTTAATAAGGTAGGTGTGTGAAGCTCAATTAACAAATATGCAGATCCAATAGTTCCAAAGTTGATCATACCTAATTCCCTGTTGTCAGAAATGCTTACCAAAACAATATCTTGTTTTTTAAACCAATAGCATTACTCGCAAAATATAGGTTTATGGGTGAAACAATAGGACTAAAAGTATTTCAGGTAATTGAGTATAAGTCTCAATAAATTCTAGCCAGAACAATAATGCAAACATACGGCTCTTCCAGTATCAAATATGATTGGTGGGCAGGTAACGCCCGCTTTGCTAATCTCTCCGGCTTGTTTATCGGCGCTCATGTCGCCCAAGCTGCCCTCATTACTCTATGGGCGGGAGCATTTACACTGTTTGAACTATCCAAATTCAACCTCGATGTGCCTATGGGCGAACAGGGATTGATTTTACTACCCCATCTAGCTACATTAGGCCTTGGTGTGGGTGATGGAGGGCAAATAATCGATACTTACCCCTATTTTGTAATTGGGGTTGTACATCTAATTTCCTCCGCCGTTTTAGGTGCAGGTGGTTTATTCCATACTTTTAAAGGTCCAAAAGACTTGCAAGAGGCTACAGGAAGGGCTCGCAAGTTCCATTTTGCCTGGGATGACCCCGATAAACTCGGTTTCATTTTAGGACACCATCTGCTGTTTTTAGGTGCAGGTGCATTATTACTAGCAGGTAAAGCCATGTATTGGGGAGGGCTTTATGATGCAGCGAGTCATACTGTCCGAGTTGTGACTAATCCTACTCTTAATCCTTTTGTTATCTATGGCTATCAGACTCATTTTGCTAGTGTTGATAATCTAGAGGATTTAGTTGGAGGTCATATTTTTGTTGGCTTTACCCTCTTATTCGGTGGATTTTGGCATATCACAACAGGTCCTTTACCTTGGGCAAAGAAACTGTTGATTTTCTCTGGTGAAGCAATCCTTTCCTATTCCTTGGGTGGTATTGCCTTAGCAGGTTTCGTAGCTACTTATTTCTGTGCAGTTAACACTTTAGCTTATCCTGTAGAATTCTTTGGTCCAGCCTTAGAAGTTAAGTTTGGGGTTTGTCCTTATTTTGCTGATACAGTACAGCTACCGAATGGTGCTCATACAGCCAGAGCTTGGTTAGCTAATTCCCATTTCTTCTTATCTTTCTTTTTGCTCCAAGGACATTTATGGCACGCCTTACGAGCTATTGGTGTAGATTTCAAGCAAGTTGAGAAATCAATAGACGCTATGGCTAGGGAGTCTTGAAGAGAGAAGTTAGGTTTTAGGGGATAGGTGATAGGGGAACAAGGGAGACAAGGAGACAAGGGAGAAATACCACACTCCCTCACTCCCCACACTCCCCACACTTCCCAAACTCCTTTCCTCCTCCACCGTCTAAGTGGTTGGTTTTTGCATTAAGAACTTAGACACTCGACAAATCATTTGAACAAGGGTAATAAATTGTGGCAGTTTCTACTGATAAAACCTTTGCAGCAGACACAAATTCATCGTGGTTAATTGGTAATGCCCGTTTAACTGACTTATCGGGTCAACTATTGGGCGCTCATGTTGCCCACGCAGGTTTAATTATGTTTTGGGCTGGTTCTTCCACTATCTTGGAAGTTACTCGATTTGTTCCAGGGGTACCGATGTATGAACAGGGATTAACTTTATTACCTCATTTAGCAAGTTTGGGCTGGGGTGTTGGTGCTGGGGGTGAAATAGTTGATATTTATCCTTATTTTGTCATTGGAATGCTGCATTTAGTGGCATCTGCTGTTTTGGGTGCGGGTGGATTATTTCATGTGTTTCGCTCCCCTGCAATTTTACGTGATGCCAATGGGAGAGCGACTAAATTTCACTATGAATGGAATGACCCCAAAAAGTTAGGTTTTATTTTGGGGCATCACTTAATCATTCTGGGTTTGGGAGCATTTTTGTTAGTACTTAAAGCCATGTTTTTCGGCGGAATTTATGATACTAATTTGGGAGATGTTCGCCTAATAAATAATCCTACTCTCGATCCACAGATCATTTTTAGTTATTTAGTAGGGATGAAGGATGGGGTTTGGAATCCTTTGGGAATGGCAAGTGTGGATAACTTAGAAGATGTGATTGGTGGTCATATTTGGGTTGGGTTGATTTTAATTACTGGGGGTGCATGGCATATTGTTTTTAAACCTTTTGGTTGGATTAGGGGACTTTTTCCTATTCAACATGGAGAAGAAATTCTTTCCTATAGCTTACTTGGTTTAGCTTGGATGGCTTTTCTTTCTACAGCTTTTGTCGGTTGTAACAACACTGTTTTCCCCACAGAATTTTATGGAACTGAACGTCTAGCTTTGGCAAATGCACAATTTTTTCTGGGAATATTAGCGTTCTTAGGTTTTGTTTGGCATGGTTGGCATTACCGTCAAGTTAAGACTTAATTCAATTTTGCTCAACATCAGCTAATTAGCTGATTCTGCCTGCGGTTAATAATTAAAATTAATTGGCTGTGGGCATTTTTCTGTAATATTAATTGGATCAGAAGAATGCTAATGACAATATTTTTAGCTTGCCTTGCTTGGACACTGATGATTTTATTCTGTTGCAGTATTTGGCATACTTTTAAAGTTGGAATGCAACACTTAAGGAGAATACATCAAATTCCCTGCGCTGGTTGTGACTACTTCACTAACGATTATCGACTCAAATGTACCGTTAATCCTGTAAAAGCTTGTTCTGAAGATGCCATTGGCTGTATGGATTTTGAGCCAAAAACAGCTAATTGTAATGCTTGTCAACAGGGACGACGAAAGCTATTTTAAATTTATGGCAGCGATCGCTACAGTTTTCCCATAGATTATCTTAATAATTTTGTATCATGATTTATCTTAGGAAAGCCAGAAATCTACTAGGTTAGGGAATTTACAATTGATTATTTCTGGTGTAATGTGATTATTATTCTCAATAAGCTGGTTAATTTTTATAGAGACCAAGATGCAAAAGATTCTACAAAGTAGCTCTGGTTCCCTGGTTGGTTTGGCTGCCTTAGTTGCGATCGCAATTACCACTGGATGTAGGCAAATAACAAAAGATGCTGCAGGTAAAGCTATTGCTCAAACTGCATCCACTAAGGAAATGACCAAGGGAGAATTGGCAAATGCTAATTTTAAGGATAAACTTGCTGGTAAAGCCCTTCTGAATGCCTTAAAGCAAGGGGGTCATGTGATTTACATTCGCCACACCACAACAGAAAGAGATTATGCAGATCAAGTGAAGGCGGATGTCAATAATTGTTCGACCCAACGGGTACTGAGTGAAAAGGGATGGAAAGAAGCCAAAGCCATTGGCAAAGCATTTCGCAAATATTCTATTCCCGTTGGTCAGGTAATTTCTAGTCAGTATTGTCGTGCTTGGAAAACAGCAGACTTAGCTTTTGGCAAATATGAGAAAAATGGTGACCTGAATTTCCCTAAAGCAGAAGACTATACCCCGCAACAAGTGGCTCAGATGAAAGCTTTGGTAAATCCTATGTTGATTGCTGTACCCCCAAAAAGGAAAAATACGGTGATCGTTGGTC
>NZ_FYBH01000116.1 GCF_900185595.1 Calothrix rhizosoleniae SC01 | reverse complement strand
ACCACCTGTTAGGTTAGATATCTGTTGTTGAATAGTCGTATCTCTGAATGCATCGACATAACCTTGCTTTTGTAAATTGAACTCAGTAGTATTAACACTTCCAGAGACATCAACAGATAGTACAAGCTCTGTTGCAACTTGTGTTAGACTCGCAGCATAAGAGGCTGAAGGTAGAAGTGTTGCCAAACCTACTACGGCGGAAACTATAATTCTTTTACTTATCATAATAAAGTTACTTTCCAAAAATCAGTATTTCTCTTTGAGTTGCATCCTGATATTGTTAACAATAAATGACCCGATTCGATCAAATCAAGTCTTATGGGCGTATATTTACCTAACTTTTACAGGATTTATTTTTATGTAAAAAATAAATAAAATTGCTTAAGTAATATCATGTAATGCAGTAAAAAACATATTTTGTATTTCAAAAAATATTGGTATCATATAAATTATATATAACATACATCCTGAAACCATCTCTTTTACAAAAGATAGAGCTTCAGGATGTATAAAAAGAATGATTTTTTAAAAGTTTTTAATTATTAATCTATGCTGATTATCAGTTTATTGCTATTATTAATTAAACAACAATCCCTTTTGCTTACTTCCGCTTTTTAGAAATCTCACTCTGGCACAAGCCACCAAAACCTAAGACAACAACTGTACCAAGAATAGTTAAGGGTTCGGGAACTGGAGTAGGAGTAACACCACCCTTATTTATTTTTCTGCGAATGAATTTATTCTTGTTTGGCCCTTGAATAACTTTGTTCTTTTTATTACTAATAGCTTTATTCGCTTTATTATTTTTTGATGGTTTAGGTTGATTTATTTTAGGTTTGTTTCCCTTGGATAAACTGCGATTTAGCTTAGTCGCGTTAGCAGTAGAGAAAGAAGAAGAGGCTAGGGCAAGACTCATAGCCAGGAGAAGTGAAGGAACAAAAGAAGAAACTTTCATGTTATTTCAAATTTCTATTTATCTATAAATAAATAATATATTATTTCTTCAGTAATTACACTAGAAAATTGCTGACTTCTTCAAAAAAACATACAAATATGATATATATTTTGTAAGTGTAAATATTCCTGTCCAGTTATTTATAAAAACTTGGTTTCTTGGTAATCATCTATCTCTTCAGATTGTGAATATTTAATTAAATACAAACAAAATAAACCAAAAATCAATGTAGGAATAACCACAAAAATATCCCCTGCTTTGCCATCATGCCAAAATACATACCCTGCTTTATCCCCTGCTGATACAAGGATAGATAAAAACAGCACTCGAATACTATTACCAATAAACGCAAGAAATACCGCAACCGTAGGAACTATTAAAGCCTGCTTTAAACGAGAGGAGAAGAGGACTACGTAGAATAAAGCGATTTCCAAAAGCCAGAATATTTGCCTATAGCCAGCACAGCCTTGAGTGACTTCTACCGCAGTTTCTGGTGAAAACAGAATTAGAGTTCCTTGACGCACACTTGGTATACCCCACTTCATCACTAGATAATGGGCAAATTGAGCAGTGATGCTAGCCAGACCAAAATTTTCTTCAATTTGAGGCTTAAAGGCTCCAAAAATACCAATAATCAAGAGAATGGCAAACTCTCGCCAATACTGTTTTAATCCTGAAAAACCAGAAGTAATTAAAGCAATACCTAGAGCTGTTAATGCGGGTAAAATTTGTAACCACATACTTGTATGGTCAAAAATTTGACTGCAAACTAAGGCAATACAGGTTACTCCCAACAAAGTAGAATATTTTTGAGGTTTTGACTGGATTTGATTGCGCTTTTGCCAAACTAGCCAGATAACTATCGCTATTGCCAGGATATTATTAGAAACGAACCTGGCGATTTCAATTACATCTAGTTTGTGCAGGTAAACTGGCGTTAAGCTGAGAGTCAAGCACAAAAACCAAAATTTGGCATTCTTAACTAAGCAACTAAGCCAGATTAATTTCAGCCACCAAATCAAGAAATTAGTTCCAGGAATGGCTAAAGTCAGAATCAGAGACAATTCTTGCCAGTATTGCTTGACTCCTTTTTTACCACTAGCTAACATTGCCACTCCCATCATGGCTATAAAGAAGAAAATAGGTAGGGTAGTAGGGGAATATATAGATAAAAAAAGTGACAGGGGAAAAACTGCGATCGCAATCGTACCAATGATACTAGAAAAAATGTCACTATCTAATGTTAAATTTCGGCGCTTTTTCCATAAAAGAACACTAGTACCACTAGTAAATATGAAGCCGCTGACTAAAGATTGAATATCTTGGGTTATTCCATAGTAGGAAAGGTAAAGAACCATCAAACTCAAGATGATTCCCACTAACCAAATTTGTTTGTGCTGAAACCATTTAGCTGGTGCCATGAGTATATCTGTGATTGAATATGTGGTGATTAATGTTTTAATACAACTATGTATAATTTCGTAAAATACACACTATTACGTCGCGGCGTAAGTAAGTCTACTATTCTATTTTTCCCTTTCTTCCTTACCCTATAAATATCAAAGATACTTGGTTAATTTCCCCTGTGGTGTACTAGTACAGGTTGGTGGAAATTAACCAAGCATTCGAACTTGGTAAAAAGCTCCTATGATAAGCCTTTTGAAGAATAAGGGTTTTTTGTTAACTGAGCCAAATAGGGATACACTAGAGCCAATAAAATATTTTTATTCTGATATATGATATTCGATATAAGTCAATAATATTACCTTCGTCCTGATGATGAGAAGTTATTTATTCGTCAATTATCAAAACTTCATCACTTTCTTCACCAATACTTAACAGGCAAATGATATGACATATACTACCAGTGATTACTTCTATCGTTGGACTAAATTAGATCTAGTTTCTCAAGCTGAAGGTTGATAGAATATGAGAAAATATAAATAAGTCAAATTAGGAGATTCCAACAATTAATTTTCTGCGACAGAAATAGCATAAGTAAAATTACTCTATAAGTTAAGATGCTTTAGTTATCATAAACCTTATGTCTTGGATATTTTTGATGATTAACCTCTGATTAATGGGTTGTAATCCTAATATATGCGGGATATGAGATTGAGTACTTCCGAATTAAAAATTTAGCGAAAGAGAAGAACTCAAAGCTTTGATTCTCCATTTTCTCTTTATTCTTAAGCAATAACTATTAGGATACAGTTTGGGTTTATTGTGATATTAAATAACTCTTAAATTACAGATAGGATAAAAGTAGTATACTAATTTTGATCTAATCACCCAGAAAGGTATAGCTCTCCAGCCTGATAGATTTTGACAAAATGGGATAGTTCCCAAGCTCACAAGGTAATAACAATTGTAAACAATCTAATTGCTAAAAGCTTACTAGCTTGAAAGGACATTTATGAGCAATTCAGAAATTGACGATAATTCCATTCATCATTCGCAAGATTTCTTGGATATTTTATCTAGTTTTGAGTTAGATAAATATGTCATGCGTTTGTATATTTCTCATAAAAATGAGACATCTGTACGCGCCATACATAACCTGAAACAACTATTTGAAGAACGGTTAAAAGGACGTTATGAATTGGAAATTATTGATATTCATCAACAACCAGAAAGTTTAGAAAAGGATCATATTTTTGCCGTTCCGACACTAGTCAAAGAACTCCCTCCACCCATACAAAGAATAATTGGTGATATGACCGATAAGGAAAAGTTAGTTACTGCCTTGGATCTGTGATTTGGGAAAATATAGCGCTACGGGCAAGTAATAAGTAATAAGTAATAAGTTTACTGTTCATGGGTTTGGATCTTCAATAATGTCCGCGCCCTAATTGTGTAGTGGTATAGTTCGTATTAGAGGGATAAATCTTGTAGTGTAGGCATATTGCCTGCATTAATATATGAGGGAGCTGTCCGGCTCCCACTACAGAAATTAATTGGAACAACTATAGTATGGTGTTGTTCAGGTTAATTGGCAAACCAGTGAGTTTGTTTGACTGAGAGCTTATTTTTCTTTACGCGATCACTTTATTAGGAATAATCTCTGTTTTATTTTTGGTGGCGATAAACTCAGCCAATTGTCCCTCAATCTCGTCTCGGACAATTTGGCGGTATTCGATGAAATGTTCAAGGTGAGCACAATTGACTATATAAGACGTAACTACTGCGGGATTTTTTCTGAGGATTGAGAACAATTGAGACCAAAACTGGAACCGTGTAGAACGCTTGATTCCCTGTCGCCATAAAATAATGAATATTGCCCGTATTTCTATTAACTCTAGCATCTGAAACTTTTTTTTGTAAGGTTTGGGTTTCAGATTGAGAAAGTGTCGATAAACACGTCCCAAATATTTTTTCGGCTCATATAATTCCCAGAAACAACTGGTATATTCTCTGGCTAGTTCTTCTATAGGACGACTGGGTATAAAGTTAGTCAAGGAAGTTGTTTGGTTTCCTGTCTTAACTTCTTCTTTTATCTCTAGCAAACGTCCTTCTTTTTCTAATCGATGCCAAAGAGCCGTATTTGGCAAAGCCTGAAGTAAACCGAACATAGCATGGGGGATCGCTGTGGCTTCGACAAAATTAATAATCCGATCCCCGACCCCTGGTTTTTCACCATCAAAACCAAGAATAAAACCAGCCTTGACTCGTAAACCGGCTCGATTGATGGTATCAACTGCCTCAAACAGGGGACTTCTGGTATTTTGGTATTTTTTGGTCAAAGCTAAGCTACCCGTATCTGGTGTCTCAATTCCCAAAAATACGGCGACAAAGTTAGCAGCAATCATTAAATCCAAAAGTTCTTTATCCTCTGCCAAATCCACCGAAGCTTCTGTTGTGAAATCGAAAGGGTAGCCACGTTCAGCCATCCAAAGGGCTAGCTCTCGCAACAGGAGCTTAACATTGCGTTTATTGCCAATAAAATTATCGTCTACCACAAACACAGCCCGTCGCCAACCCAAATCATAAAGAGTTTGCAATTCAGCCAAAAGTTGTGACGGTGTTTTAGTCCGTGGTTTGCGCCCATAAAGGACAATAATATCGCAAAATTCACACTGGAAAGGACAACCCCGAGAAAACTGCACCGACATATCGCTATAAGCTTGCAAATCCAGCAAGTCATAGCGAGGAATTGGCGTTGTCGTCACATCAGGTTTATCACCATTAGCACGGAATATTCCTGAAGTTTCCCCTCGTTCTAACGCCTCCACAAACATGGGTAGGGTGATTTCCCCTTCATCTAAAATCAGAAAATCGACCCCGGCTGCTTGGGCTTTTTCAGGCACAGAAGTCACATAGGGGCCACCCACAGCCACCAATTTACCCCGATGCTTTGCTTCCCTAATTAAACTCAACATATCTGGCTTTTGGACAATCATCCCGGAAATAATCACCAAATCAGCCCACTCCCAGTCAGCTTCAGTTTCCGGCTGAACATTGCGATCTACTAGATGGAATTCCCAACTTTGGGGCAGAATAGCCGCCACAGTAATTAATCCTAGAGGAGGGAGAGAAACTTTGCGACCGATTAATTCTAAAGCCCGGTCAAAAGACCAAAAAGATTTAGGAAACAGGGGATATAGGAGTAAAACTCGCATTTTAATTATTGGGGATTAGGGGATAGGAAACTAAGAATCTATGAGTTATTAATGGGTGAATTTGTTCATAAACTATGAATTTAATGTACCAGATGTCTGAATAAAGGATAAATCATTACATATTTTTGCCGATTTATTCTTGCTTAATTGCTGAGTAATTTGTAAATTTCTTATAAGATTGTCAGCAAATCCTCTAGGATTATACTTTGGCTCTCTGTTGTAAATACACATTCAGGAGTGTGGAATGGAACTGGCTCCTACTCTCACAAGCCAGACAATTCAGAATCGGGTGCGGGAAGTGGGTATTAATCCCAATTACTGGTATCCAGTGGCTTGGGCTGATAGACTACAGCCAGGAAAGATACTGCCCGTAATGGTATGGCAACAGGCGATCGCAGTTTATCGCGATATAAATGGTCAACTCCATGCTTTAGAAGATGCTTGTCCCCATAAAGGGGTCGCTCTCCATCAAGGGAAAGTTCAAGGTGATAACCTTGTATGCCCTTATCATGGTTGGCAGTTTAATCGCAATGGTAAATGTGTTAATATTCCTTACTTACCTGAGGGACAAAAACTACCCTGTGCCCAAGCAGCTAGTTATCCAGTGCAGGAAAAATACAATATTATCTGGGTTTTTCCTAGTAATAGTAATTTGGCAGAAAATACTCCTTTACCGGATGTGCCTGAATATGAACATCCTGACTGGTTACTTGTTCCCATCCCTGCACATTTTCAGGCTCACTTTTCCATATGTAATGAAAACACGATGGATGTGTTTCATGGTTTTTTGCATCAGGATTTACAGGGTTGGTTCGATCCAGTACTGTTGAACTTGCATCAAAACGAACGTTCAGTCCAAGCAAAATACCAGGTTTCCTATCAAGGGTGGATGACAAAATTTCTGGGATTTAGCGAGCACGGAAACCAAGTGACCACTCGCACCATCTCTATTAATTATGAGTATCCTCACTATCGGAGTTCTATTGAAGGAGTTTCTTCCATTTATTTAATGCGACTACCTGTAGGGATGACAGAAACAAAATCCTTTTCTCTGTTATTTCTCAAAGTAGGCTTACCCAAATGGATGTTAAAACGGATTAAACCACAATTATCACAAATGATTTGGCGTTTTTTATTTAAAAAATTTCTCGACCAGGATATAGAAATGATAGAAAGCGAACAGCGCACCTACCTAGCTAATCCTGGACGGCGCTATGTGGAAATTAATCCGGCAATTATTGCCCTACAAAGATTGATTGTCGGGCAATATGAAGAATTTATGCAACAATCTAGAAAACTATCAAATAGTAGTAGGAACCATCAAAAGGAGAAATAATCATCTGCTGTAATTGAGGGAATTTTTGAAAATCCATAAAAGAGTAAATCAATTAGCTGTGATCAGGGTTAGTTTAAAACCGCTTATAACGAGTCCAATGTGCTTTTATCAAGGTGAGAGGAGTAGACTGTGGAAGTTGTAGAAGAATATATGCAGAGGCTATACCAAAGTGGTCTCTATCCAGATAAGTTCATTTGTCATGGAAAACAGGGTAATTTAGTTGATGTAGAAGATCCTAAGGGTGATAAACGGTACAAGCTGCTGACATTTTGCACTAATGATGTTTTAGGTCTAGTCCAATCAGAAGCCGTTAAACAATCAGCTATTGATGCTATTGTCAAGTATGGAACATCTAATAGTTCTTGCTCTGTTCTCAGTGGTCGCATTGACTTGCATCGGCAATTAGAACAAGAAATATCTACTTTTAAACATTTACCCCATACCCATCTATTTCTGAATGCTTGGATGGCAATGCAAGCTTTGGTAGATGGCTTTTGCCATTTGGCGATTAATATTCCTGGTTTTCACCATACTAGAGAAACCTTGATTATGACAGATGTTCTCAATCATGGTTGTATTCTCTCCGCAGTGGTCAATGCTGGTAATCGTTCGGGAAGAATGTTTAGTCACAGCCCCAATGTGCGAGTCAAAGCATATCGTCACTGCGATGTCAACGACTTTGCCCGGAAATTACGCCGCTATGCAAAACCAGGCGATCGCATTATGGTAGTTTCTGATGCAGTATTCTCTATGGATGCCGATATTGCACCTTTACCAGAAATGTTGGATGTGTTGGAAAACTACCCTGGTAGTGTAATTGTCATGGATGAAGCACATGCCAGTGGGGCAATTGGTGCAACAGGTGGCGGTATATATGAGCACTTTGGTATTTCTCCCCAACAAGTCCTTGATCGCGGCATGATTCCGCTAATTATGACCACCTTTTCTAAATTTGCTGCTTCTGCAGGGGCTGCAATTAGCAGTCATTTACCAGAAATGGTGGATTTATTGGATGTTTCCCCCACTTCCATTGGTACAATTTCTCTGCCCCCTCCAATTACAGGCGCAGCATTAGAAAGTATCCGTCAGTTAAAGCAAAATCCCCAATTAGTAGCTACTTTACAGGCAAATACTCGTTATTTGCGATCGCGGCTAATTGAGCATGATTTTGAGGTCATTGGGGAGACTAATGTGATTCCGGTAGTGTTACCCCCAGAGTATAATCCCAAGCTCTTTACTCGTCATTTGATGGAAAAATATGGTATTTGGGTATCTGCAATCTGGTTTATTGCTAAACCCCGGCTCCGGATTACTGCTAATGCCTTACATACTAAGGAAGAGATGGATCTTTTGGTAGAAGGACTGGTAAGAACACGGGAAGATTTGTATAAGCCAGCAACAGTAGCTACTGCTTAAGGAGTTAGGAGTCAGGAGTTATTGAGGGAAATCAAAGAGATAAATTATCCAATTTTTTGATTCAGCTTACTATTGAACTCTCCCTGTTCCTTGGCATTTCTGAGCAACTAGTCTAACTCTCTACTCCTGACTTTCTTTCCTTTTCCTAATTTTCAATTATGAATACAACTACCAAATTTGAGATAAAAGCTGTTAGTACGGACTTTGAGCGAGCAACTTTTCTGGATATTCCTGGCAAGATTTATCAAAATGATCCAAATTGGGTGCCTCCAATCCGTAGTAGTATTGCCAAACAACTAGTCCCAGACAGTCCTTTCTTAGAATATGGACAATTTCAACAGTTTATAGCTGTGGAATCAGGTTCGGCGGAACCTATGGGGCGAATTGTTGCAGCGATTAATCAGCGATTTATTGCCCAGGAAGGTAAAAATATTGGGCTGTTTGGCTATTTTGAATGTGTAGAAAACTTTGCAGTTGCTCAAGGGTTGTTAGAAACAGCTTGTCAATGGTTACGCGATCGCGGGATGATAGAGGTTAGGGGGCCAATTAATTTATCTACCCATAATAGCTGCTTGTTTCTGGTGGATGGATTTGATTCTCCACCAATGATGATGATGCCTTACAATCCTGCCTATTATCCCCAGTTTATAGAACAGGCTGGTTGGCAGAAGGCAAAAGATGCTTATGCTTATGATTTTCCCTTAGATAGTAGCCTATCAGCTAAATTTGCCAAGGGTTATCGCATTGCTTGCAAGTCGGGGATTACTTTCCGTCCTATTCATACCAAAGGGGAAGAATTTACTAGAGATTGTCGCAGCCTTTATCAGTTGTTTACTACAGCCTTTGCGAATAATTGGAGTTCTACCCCCCGTACAGAAGAGGAATTTTTGCAGGAAGCTCAGGATTTACAGCAATTGGTCGATCCCGATGTATTCCCCATCGCTGAAGATAATGGCAAGATGATTGGCTTTTGGATGGGTTTACCGGACTACAATATTGCCCTGAAACATGTTAGTGGTAAACTCAATTGGTTGGGTATGCTGAAGTTTCTTTGGTATCGTCGTCAAATAGACCAAGGCAGGGTAATTGCGATCGCCTCCTTACCAGAATATCGGCGGAAAATGGTACCCTTAGCTTTGATTTATCTGGGTATGCAAGGGGGAATTAAAAAGGGTAAGCCTTACAAACGAGCTGAATTATCTTGGGTATGGGAAGATAATTATCCCTCCCGCAAGCTGATTGAAACTGCTGGTGGCAAAATTTATAAGACTTATCGCATTTACGAGAAAGTACTATGAAAGCTGTAATTATGGGTACTAATAGTTTCACACTCCCTCACTCCCCCACTCTTTCACTCCCTCACTCCCCCACTCCCCTATGAAAACTTTAATTACGGGTGCTAATGGTTTCACCGGCTCTCATTTAGTTAAAACCCTACATCAACGTGGTGATACGGTGGTAGGTTTGGTGCGCTCTGGGAGTAATTTGGCACGAATTGCAGATATTCCCGTGGAATTGTTCTATGGAGATATTACCGACCAAGAAGCTTTAAGGCAAGCTATGGCAGATGTGGATACGGTATTCCATACAGCTGCCTACGTAGAATTAGGGTTGGTGAATGACCGAGAAATGGAACGGGTGAATGTGGAAGGGACGGAAGCAGTTCTAGAGATAGCCAAAGAGACAGCTATATCCAAAATAGTTTATTGCAGCACCATTGGGGTGTACGGTGATACCCAAGGGCAAGTAATAAATGAAACCTTTCAGAGAACCCAAACAGAATTTTCCTCAGCCTACGATCGCACCAAATACCAAGCTCAACAAATTGTAGATGAATTTGCCGCAGCCGGATTACCCGTAGTTAGTGTTATGCCTTCCGGTATATTTGGTGCAGACGACCCTCATTTTGCCCCCGCACTGAGATTATTTCTCAAAGGTTGGTTGAAATTGTGGGTAGGTGGCGATCGCATGACTGGGATTGTTCATGTTGATGACTTGGTTGAGGCAATGATTTTAGCGACAGAGAAGGGAAAAATTGGAGAACACTACATTATCTCTGCCGATGAACTCCCTACCAAAGAAATGTTTGCCATTATTAGTCAAGAAACTGGTGTACCCGTACCCGTGGAAGTACCGGAACCTGTGGTAAGGGTGGTAGGGAATATACTTGACCCCATAGGTAGAGTCTTAAATTGGAATCCTCCCATTGCTAAAGAAAGGGTTCATTATCTTTATGATCGCTGTGTACGGGTGGAAGGGAACAAAGCCCGTGAGGAATTGGGTTGGAATCCTCGTTCTGCAAAGGAGATTTTAGTGGATATGTTGGCATCTTTTCCACATTCTTGATGTTTACCTGGTGATTTTCCAAAAAAGTGCAAGGGTTTTGAGCCTTCATAACCTATACTCATGCACTTCTTTGACAGGAAAATACTCATAATCCTCACAGGGCGACAAGATACTTATACCATTTTGAAAAAAGAATGGGACAGATGGGTAGGGAACATCCATAATCTTTTAGTAAG
>NZ_FYBH01000440.1 GCF_900185595.1 Calothrix rhizosoleniae SC01 | reverse complement strand
AACCTACTTAGATAATTGGTGGTGAAATTTTTTCATCGGGACTACCTTCCTTCCCTCTTTCCCTCTTTCACTCACTCACTCCTTCACTCCTCTGCTTCAACTTCAGCAAAATTTCTGCGTGCATTTCCCTAGTAATGGGGTAAAAATAGGTTAAAAACAAACCAGTAATTAAGCAAATTGTCGGTAAAGGTGCGATCGCCAGTCTAATTGCCAAAATTGCTGATTCTGGTTGTACTGGTAGTGTGGCTTGCCCTTGTATCGCTTCCCGAAAACCAGAAGCCTCTAATGCTAGTCCTACTAAAAATAACCCCAAGGCTAGACCAAATTTTTGTAGCAACACCATAAAACCATAAAAAATTCCCTCCCGACGTTGTCCAGTTTGCAACTCGTCTAATTCAATCACATCGGGTATCATGGACCATGGCACCAGATAAGCTACAGAAACTCCACAACCAGCCATTATTGTCATGATATACATCAAAGTCATTTGATTAGGCTGTAAGAAAAATAACCCTATTTGGGCAATAATCCATAAACTCATACCCATAAAATATACGGCTTTTTTCCCCAACCGTTGACTCAAATGACTCCAGACAAACAGCATTAATAAAGCTGTGCCTTGGACACAAATTAATACCGTGGGTACATCTGATTCTTTCATTTGCATACAGTTAACAACATAGTAAGGAATAATACTTGCTGTTATTTGTACGGCTAACCAAGAAAAAAGATAAACACCAATGACAAATAAAAATGGTCGATTAGAAAAGGCAATTTTTAGCTGTTCTGGGATGGGTATGGATTCTGATTCTTCAACTTGAGAACGTGTAGCTTCAAAAGCTAAAATGCGATCGCGCACTCCCCAAATACACCAATATAAGGATATTACTGCTATGATTCCACAAATACCTGCTAAAACAAAATATTGGTCTTGACGATCAGCAATACTATCAAAAATAAATTTCGCCAAAATTAGGGATAAAATACTCCCACCAATGGAAAAAGCAAAGCGAAAACTATTGAGTTGAGTACGTTCGTCATAATCTTGAGTCAGTTCTGGGGTCATCGCCGTATATGGCAAATTGACCACAGTGTAAAATACCTGAGAAATAGTCCCAATTGCCACGTAATACCAAAATAATCCCCAAGTATTTAGGCCTGGGGGTACTAACCATAGCAAAAAAAGAAAATACCAAAAGGGAATGCACCACAAAATATCCAAGGAAGACGGCGACCCCACCGGGATTTGGTTTTATCAGTTAGTACCCCCACAAAGGGGTCATTCACCGCGTCCCAAATTTTCCCAATTAGCAAGATACTACCTGCTAAACCTGCCGAAATTCCAGCCACATTGGTAAGGAATACCAACGTAAAAAATATAGATATATTGGCAGTAATTGCTGGACCTAAATCCCCTGCACCATAAGCTAATTTGGTGTTGAGATTGAGTTTCTTCTTTGTACCCAAGTCTTGAAAATTGCCATCAGAGGCAGCACCACTCATAATTTTTTGCGCCCGTCATATTAAAATAAAAAGCCTGCCATCCTGTCTTAGCTATAGATTATGTCCCTTATGCTAGACCTTGATATTTCTTGGTCAGATTATCACCAAAAAATTGAACAACTGGCAGTTCAGATTTATGAATCTGGCTGGGAATTCAACCAAATTGTTTGCCTTGCTAGGGGTGGACTAAGAGTCGGAGACATGCTTTCACGTATATATAACCAACCCTTAGCAATTTTGGCAACATCATCTTACAGTGGTGCGGGCAAGCAAGAAAGGGGTGAGTTAACATTTGCCCATCACTTAACTATGACAAGAGAGCATTTAGGCTCGCAAATTCTGCTTGTAGATGATTTGGTTGATTCTGGGGTAACACTCCAAAAAACAATTCCTTGGCTACATGAATATAGTCATATTCCCATCCAAGAAATTCGTACTGCTGTTATCTGGTATAAAGCTTGCTCGGTTTTTACCCCCGATTACCATGTTGATTATCTACCTGACAATCCTTGGATTCATCAACCTTTTGAACCATACGAACTTATTAGTCCTCAAGAACTGACAATGAAGTGGAAGAATGAAAAAGTTAAGGAGTGAGGACAATTATTTAAAGTATTAATAGACTCCTTTGCTCCCAGAGAATAAAAACACCACTAAAAAGCACAAAAGCAATTACTAATCTACGGAATAATTGAGGACTAATTTGTTCTAAGACCAAATGCCCCAACCAATTACCCGGAAAAGCAGCTATGCCTATGAGAATCCCGTATCTGAAATAAGGCAGAGTTAAAGTACCAAAAATTGCGTAGGCGATTAACTTAATAATATGAACCACTACCCGATTAAATGCTTGAGTACCTAATAATTCCTCTTTTTCCAAACCATAATTGAGATAAAAAGGTGCAAGTAAAGGCCCCATGCTACCAATAATCCCTGACAAAAATGAATAAATAAAACCTGCTGGGAGAAAATACCATTCACGAACCAAAAAAGACTGTTTTTGATTCTTGATAATTAAATTTATACCAGAGATAACTAAAAATAATCCAACTAAAAAACTCAGCCATCTTACAGGGATTTGGGTCAACATAAAAGCGCCTAAACAAGCACCAACAATAGCGCCCGGTAGTTCCCAAGCAATGACTGTCCAATTAATTTTTTCTCGATAAGCAAAAGCACGTTCAGCATTACCAAGAATTGCTCCAGTTGTAATAATTGGTGGGATTGCTACAGCTCCTAAAAATATACCAACTATTGGCATTAAGAGAAATGAACTACCACCACCTGCTAGGGTACTAACGAACCACCCGAAAATACTTGCTAGTGTTAACCACAAATAGACCATATTATTTTTGATAACTGCTTAATTTTTCTACTGCTAATTTTTTGGTTTCAATTTTTCTGTCTTCCATCTTATTGTAAATCAATTTATCTTGAATATACACATATATAATATGGAAAAATTGAATACTAATTTATCTCATAATGAGATACCGCAGAAGACAAAATTGACAAATATTTAAGTAATAAAAGTGGATTTATACCAGCCACAAATTACTCAAAATCAAGAAAAATAATTGGTCTTAGGATTTTGAGCACTAATTATTCATAATATAAGCCTTCTATGGGCACACCATCTTCATGTTTGTTTTCCTTCGATTTTCCTGGTAAGGACTCACCATCAATTCCAA
>NZ_FYBH01000117.1 GCF_900185595.1 Calothrix rhizosoleniae SC01 | reverse complement strand
GTATCTGCCAAACTTTAAAAAATAAAGTTGTTCCGTACCTGTCACAGTAATCACCGCAGGTTGATGTTGACGGAGATATTCTTCTTGTTTTACCAATTGATTAATAGCTGCTTTTAAACTTGGCTCCCCTCTTGCCAACTTCACCCGATAAGTATGGAAGTGGGGTTGCAATTCCGCCTCATATTTATCAATGATACTATCTCGAAAATGCAAATCATCACACACTGCAATGATAATTTCTAATTTTCCCGCCTTCCCTTCAATGGTGACAATCAAATCATCATAGGCATCTTGATTAGGATCTTCTTCTATTAGGAGGAACATTATTTACCTCACCATTCTCCATTTAGGAAACTCCAAAAAATAAATTATCCAATTTTTGTCACCAAAATGGCTTTCCCTCCCCCTGCTCCCTGCTCCCTGCTCCCCTGCTTTCACTCCCTACTCCCCTGTTCCATCAATAATTCCACCACAATAGGGTGAACATCATACCAGTTTTGCCGATTGCGATATTCTAGCACCGACAACCCATGCAACAAACCCAAAAATTCTGGATCTTTGGGGTCTTTCGGAATTAGGTAAACAAAGGGCTTTAATATTATCCCGATAAATGTCATTAACCCTACCCAAATCGAACTTATCTAAATCATCAATAATCACCAACACATCTTGTTTTTCAGCCAGTTGAATCAAAGCCGCAATTTCATTAATTCTCGCCACCAAATCAGAGATTTTGCGCTCAAACTCCTGCTTGAGTTCATAACGAATGGTGGAATCAATTTTTAACTTAGTAGTAATTAATTTAAAAAAATCAAATCCCGTGGAAGCTTCCCCTTGTAAATCAGTTGACTCCGTGCGAGTGCGAGTCGCAAACCACTTATACAAAGGATCTTTCGTTGATTGGGGAATCTCCACCCGTCGCGCTTCCGCCTCCCACATTAAATTAACCGCGATCGCAAATAAAATATTAATGTGATTCACATCGGACATTTCGATGGTAACGGACATCCCTATCATACAAGTTATGGAATTCCCAATAATTGGAAAACCTCACCCTGTCCTTACGGACATCCCTCTCCTTAATAAGGAGAGGGAAAGATTTTTATCCACTAAAAAGCTAGGGTGAGGTAATAATTCCGTAGATCGGATAGATGATTAAGTATATTTACAGACCCAATACAGATAAAACATCACTTGCATGGCTAGATGTATTTACACTAGCATCAACGTGAATAATTTTACCTGCACCATCAATTACGTAGGTAACACGCTTGGCATAACCACCGCCATCAACATCATAAGAATTAATGAGGGCTTTTTCTGTATCAGCCAAAAGGGGGAAAGTGAGATTATATTTTTGGGTGAATGCCTGGTGTGATGCTTCATCATCTGCACTTACTCCCAATACCACCACATCTTTATTTTTATACTCTGGTGTGGCATCGCGGAAACTACAAGCTTGTTTGGTGCAACCTGGAGTGTCATCTTTGGGGTAAAAATATAAAACTACAGTTTTACCTTGGAAATCGGATAATGAAACTGTGTTGCCGTTGGTATCCTTGACGGTAAACCCAGGTGCATTGTCGCCAACTGTTAAAGGCATAATTTACCCTTCCTATATATATACTTATGTGAAATTTTGATGCACTTGCAATTTTACAATAATTTACAATAAATTCATGAATAGCTGTTGAAAATGTTCAGTAGCTATCTTGCCCAATAATTCAGCTATCAGAGTAATTCTGGAAAAGCCAATGCCTGACGTGGATTCCCAACCAACTTCCCAATCATTTTCCTACTCTCATCAAATCATCAAAAGAGCCGAGCGATCGCTTTTATGTTCTCCCTTTCATTTGAGTTTATTTACAAATATGGCTTGTCAAAGTGTACCAATGAATCACATTGCTCTGGATGGTGGGATTACAAATGGCTATACCAAGCGCTCTTTATCAGAACTTGCGGTGGATGATGCTTTAGTGTGGTTAATTGATGTGGGCTTATTACGGCGAGAAGTAGATGGACAGGGAATTACAGATGGTTTTCGCTTAACTCCCCTTGGTCGTCAAGTAGTAGAAAAACTCCAGAACCAACCCCATCTTAATGCTTCATGGAGCGATCGCATCAAAGATACTTTTATACGTTGGTTCCGACTACCTTTCTAAAATCCACAATCCATAATCCACAATTGTTTGAAGTTAGGGATTGGTTTTTCTAGGGAACAATAAATAAGGGAGCTTTTCGCTCCTTTATAAAGTCTTGACGATAGATCGTACTACGCAATTATGTTAGGACATTATTGAAGACCCACACCTATGAGCAGTAAACTTATTACTTAATTACTTGCCCATAGCGCTATACATGCCACTTGCCTCAGTAAAAACTCAGGAATGTGGCTATTCTCGGCTCTGAGTGAAGTTGTGAGATCATTATTTGAGGTGCAAATATTGTAGATAAGTGACAAAATATACATCTAGCTACAATTTGCTAATATATCTTATATTCTCCTAATTAGCTTACTATACCAAAATTAAAACAAACTCTAGAGAAACTAATATTTAAATATGAAAGCAATTATGGTAGTGGGAACCACATCCCATGCAGGGAAATCACTTATGAGTGCAGCTATTTGTCGGATTTTATCACGACGTGGTTGGCGGGTGGCTCCCTTTAAAGGTCAAAACATGGCTTTAAATGCTTATGTGACATCTACTGGCGGTGAAATAGGCTATGCCCAAGCAGTTCAAGCCTGGGCGGCAGGAATTATGCCGTGGGTGGAAATGAACCCCATTTTACTTAAACCCCAAGGAGATATGACTTCCCAGGTAATCATAAAAGGTAAGCCTGTAGGAAAAGTCAGCGCGGTAGATTATTATGAGCAATATTTTGAAATGGGATGGCGGGCAATTGAAGAATCCCTCCACCATTTGGGTTCAGAATATGATTTGTTGGTCTGTGAGGGAGCTGGTAGTCCTGCGGAAATTAACCTCAAACACCGTGACCTCACTAATATGCGAGTAGCAAAACACTTAAATGCAAATACTCTCTTGGTAGTAGATATTGATAGAGGTGGAGCATTTGCCCATGTAGTAGGAACCTTAGAATTACTGGAACCAGAGGAACGAGCTTTAATTAAAGGGATTGTGATTAATAAATTCCGGGGGCAGCGATCGATACTAGAGCCAGGTATAAAATGGTTAGAACAACGTATCGGCATTCCTGTTGTAGGTGTCATTCCCTATTTAGACCATTTATTTCCATCAGAAGACTCCTTAGATCTATTGGAACGCAAACCTGTCAAAGCTCAACAGGAAATTAATATTAGTGTTATTCGTCTACCCAGAATTTCCAATTTTACTGATTTCGATCCCTTAGAATCAGAATCCAGTGTTTCCATTAAATATTTGAGTCCCAAACAGGATTTAGGTCGTCCCGATGCGGTAATTATACCAGGGACAAAAACCTCTATTCCCGATTTGCTACTGCTACAAAAAACAGGCATGGCGGAAGCAATTCAAAACTATGCAGCTGCCGGTGGTACAGTATTAGGTATCTGTGGTGGGTATCAAATTTTAGGTCAAATGATTGCCGATCCTGAAGGAGTGGAAGGACATGCTGGCAGGTATCAAGGATTGGGATTATTGCCCATCAAAACCGTAATTACAGGACAAAAAATCGCCCGTCAACGTCAAGTCACATCCAATCATCCTCAAATGGGATTACCAGTCCACGGCTTTGAAATTCACCAAGGAAGATCACGAATAGAAATACCAGCCTTAGGTACGGACTCTCAAGAATACCAACCCTTGTTTGATGATGCTAATTTAGGTTTAGTAGATCGTTGTCAATCTGTTTGGGGTACTTACCTTCATGGTATTTTTGATAATGGGCCTTGGCGACGGGCTTGGTTAAATCGTCTGCGTCAACAACGGGGTTTAAAATCTTTACCAACAGGTGTTGCTAACTACCGGGAACAGCGAGAACAAGTTTTGGACTCTATTGCCAGCGAAGTCGAGCACCATTTAGACTTAACTCCATTGTTATAAAAGAAGGTAGTCCCGATTCCTCACTCCTGATTCCCCACTCCCGATTCCCCACTCCTGATTTTCAAATGAATGTTACTATCCGCTTTTTACCAGATGATGTCACCATTGAGGCTGAAGTAGGAGAACCACTGCTAGATGTTGCCGAACGAGCTGGGGTATTTATTCCTACTGGATGCCTCATGGGATCTTGTCACGCTTGTAGCGTAGAACTAGAAGGCGCAAATATTATCCGTGCTTGTATTACCGCAATACCGCCAGGGAAGAAAGAATTGACAATCAATCTCTTTAGCGATCCTACGTGGTAATACTTGAAAATTATTGTGAGAATTGTGACTTTAAGGCATAGTCTCGAAACCTATCCATATCAGCTTGAATGGTAGATTCTACGAGTTTGCCCAAGAATAAATTATCCATAATTTTCCCTAGCACACCAGGAATGGCATAAGCAATAGTCAGCTTAACGATACTACTACCGTGGCGATCATAAAAGCGAATTGCCCCCCTATTAGGTAATCCATCAATGGATTCCCATTCAATAATTTGGTTGGGTATCACCTTGAGAACCTGGGATTTCCAGCTAAATTCCCAGATCCCACTCTTGAGAGTCCAAATGGAAATATCGGGATCATCTTTAGGAATTTTGACTGCATCAATCCACTTCATCCACCGAGGCATTTGTTCTAAGTCAGACCAGAGATTCCAAACAAAATCTATGGGAACTTCGACTTTTACTTGCACGCTGTGTTCTAACCAATCAGACATTTGTATTTTATATTTTAGATTGTAGATTTTAGATTTATGGAATTTACTAACCAACTACGATTGTTTCATATTCTCCAAAATGACTTTTGCAGCCCGCTTACCAGAAATAGTCGCACCTTCCATGCTATCTATATAGTCTTGTTGGGTGTAACTCCCTGCTAAAAAGAAATTTGCCACAGGTGTTTTTTGACTGGGACGATAAACATCCATCCCTGGCGCTTCTCGATATAGAGATTGAGCTAATTTAACCACACTATACCAAGTCATATTCAACTCCTGTGATGAAGGAAATAACTCATGCACTTGCTTGAGAACATGTTGGGAAATTTCTTCGTTACTTTTTTTAATAAATGGATCCCCAGGTGTCAAAACCAGCTGTAATAAAGATCCTTCACCTTGGCGATAATAATCAGCAGGACTAGTTAAAGCCAAATCTGCAAAACAAGAAAAATCTGCATCGGGGGTATACAGCAAATTATCAATTCCCGCCGCATGATTTAACTGTTGGCGTTGCTGTGCATCTTGTAGTTCTGTTACCCAGCCATCAAAACGTAACTGCACTGTTGCCACCGGTACTGCTTCTAATTTATAAATATTATCAAACTCTGACCACTGTCTCCATTCCTGAGGTAATAGACGATGAATACCGGGAAGGTCACAAGCAGCAACATAAGCATCAGCAGTAATAGTCTCTTCTCCATTACCATTTGCCACAATAATTCCTGTCACCTCAGCCTGTTCCCCTGACTGATGAAACTGGATTTCTCGAACTTGGCGACGGGTGTAAATTTTGGTTCCTCTTGCTTCCAGATAGTTCAAGATGGGTTTATGTAAATATTCATAGGGAGAACCTTCCAGCATCCGCAATACAGAAGCTTCTGTTCTAGATGCAAAAAGTTGGAAAATTGTCAACATACAACGGGCAGAAATATTTTCACAATCAATAAAACCCAAAGCATAAGCAATGGGATTCCACATGCGTTTGATGCTGCTGTTATTACCACCATGACTGCGAAACCAATCTGCAAAACTAATTTTATCTAAATTACGGATGGATTTCATGGCTCCATTAAAGTCTACTAACCCACGTACTACAGGACTAGTAGCCAATGCCAGAGCATTTTGGATTTTATCTGGTAAAGAGAGTTGGGAGGTGGTAAAAAAGGCTTTTAACCCATTGAAAGGAGCGCCGGTAAAGAAGCGAAAATCTAAATTACCAGTGCGTCCATGCTTATTAATAAAGGTGTGGGTATGCTCTTTCAAGCGTAAATTATCTAATGCCCCCACCTTTTTCATTAATGCAAACAGCTGGTAGTAGCAACCAAAAAATACGTGCAATCCCATTTCAATATGGTTGCCGTTACCATCCACCCAACTGCTAACCTTACCACCAACAAAGGGGCGGGATTCAAAAATTTGGACTTCACAACCAGCATCAACTAAATCTACTGCTGTGACTAACCCAGCGAGTCCCGCTCCTACAATTGCAACGCGCATTCCATCCTTCCCTGTAAGCTTTCTTTACAAATTGTAACTGCGTAGGGGTCGGAATTTGTCAATGAAATTTATCTAGGGGGAGATATTTTGCTGTAATTATTTCATTTCCTCATTTTTAGGAGAAATTACTTAATTCAAAAATTCACTTGTATGATTACTTGTATGATTACCTGTATTATTAGTTGGGTTGAGAGATTTTGTCTGATTACCTACTGGTAATCCGCGAATTAACTCTCTAATTATATCTGTTGCGGGTCTACCTGTTTCTTCACAATATTTTTCTAATTTTTCCGCTTCTTGTGCAGCTAAATTAACAGTAATACGCTTTACAGCCCATTTTTTATTTGTCATTGTCATAATTGTCTCCGTGTTGATATTTAAAAGAAACTAATACAAAATTGTTAAAGAGTTGATTCATCTCTATTGGACTTAGACAAAATCTGCCTAATCGTCAAAATCTGGAAGATTAATTTTTTATTGCATTGCGGTCATAATGATAAATTTACTTGGTGCAAATTCTGAACCAAAAATACGTTTTAATGCAAAAAATTATACTCTAATGAATTTAATTTACTCCTTCCTTAATACAAGTAAAAAATCATCTGTTTTATTAGGAACTTAGTGGACAAATAAGTATGAATATTTTAAATAGAACCTAGAACAGATAACTTCTGTATTTTATCCCTAATGATTAAGTAAGAAAAATTGTTAAATTTAACTGTTGGTTTAATAAATACATAAATTGTATTGTATATTGAATATAAATTTCAGATGTTTTCATATATACAAAATCCAATATGTGAAATTACAAGTCTTGTATTTATTGTTTTGAGTATAACTTTTATTTAAACTTGTTAAAACCCATTTATTCAAAGAGTGTGTGATGTTATTCTTAATTTTTGATGAAAGCAAATATCAAGCAAATAATATAATCAAAATCTTTAATATTGCTTCAGCCAAACTTTAAACAATTGACAATAAATGATTTTAGTGAAATTTAACTAGTACTGGTAGGCGAAAATCAAAAGTATTTTACTGTCTAGCTTTAAAATTTTATAAATGGTTTCTTTATTTCCGCCGCGACGTACTAGTATAAATACGAATGTTGAAAATTTTCTAAATTCCATAAATTTGTGATGCGTCACAGCATGATAGGTATTTCAAGGTGATGAAAATCTATCTTGAGCTGTAATATCATGTCCGGTTAAATACTTCTGATGAGGGCTGCAAGGGGGTAGGGGCAGTGAGCAGCTCACAGGTGTAGGCTTTTTACAATTGGGTGTTGGTAAGACTTGGATGACAAACCCCCTATAATCCCCAAAGAGGGATAGGGAAAGTAGATAAGGGAGAAAACCCGAACCAAATATTGTACGGTTGCCCAAAATAGAAACTGGTTCAAAAGCATATTTTGACCTTGAACAATCTTCCTTGTCTGCCTGTCTTCTAATCTCCCAGGTCTAATCTCAACCGAAATGTTAAAAACCTACCCTTGTGAGAGGGTTGTCTGTTTCCCAAAACCCCACACCCTGCCCCAACGCAGCTTGGTCACACATCAGAGGTAAGATAAAGCTGACTTAACTCAGACAATGAAACATCATTATCTGGTGTGGGATCGAGAAAATAGGGATGAATAGGTAGTAAATTATCAGGACTGGGTTTGGGAGTCGCCACAATTTTCTCCAATATCTTCAGGTATTCTTGGGCTGTGCGGTTCCAGGTATAGCATCGCAAAACATGCTCACAACCTCGTTTTTGTAAATCATCCCACACTTCAGGTTGGGATATAACTGTTTCTAAACCTTGGGCAATTTCTGTAGAAGAGGTTGGATCGACCAGGATACAAAACTTTTCGTCCCCTTTTTGTAAACTTTCTCTGGGACCTCCATCTTGGGTAGCTACAATTGGTAAACCAGCCACAGCAGCTTCTAAGGGAGCTAATCCAAAAGGTTCATGTAAGGATACTAAGCTAAATACAGAACGGTATTGAACAAAAAAGCGGTAAGCTGCAGCTAGTGCTGATTGACTAGGAATAGAAAAGGCACTAATTTTACCCCATAGATTTTGATCATCGATAATTTTCCTGATAGGAGCTAGAACTTGTTTTTCGCTGATTTCATCACTGACAATATTGCGTAAGGGATCGTCTTCTCCCTTGGTGAAAATCACGAGATTGGCTTGCTCTTGGAGGGTTGGGCTAGAGGCAAATGCTTTGACTAAACCTAGGTTATTTTTTTTGGGTTCCAAGCGACTAGAGGCAATAATAGCGGGGAGGGTTCTTCTATTGGGGAAAATATCCCGCACTAATTTGTCTTGAATTTTTTGGTAAATTGCCTCTTCGTTTTCTAAACGGACTTCAGCCCCAAAAACATCAGGATTTACTCCTGGGGGAATAGTAGCAAAACGATTGTCGTCATTAATATCCACGGACCCTTGATAGGCAGGATGAGCATATTGCTGAAAACGTTCTTGTTCCCTAGTACTAGTGATATTCATCCCTGAGTGGTTCATGCTCAAGCGTTCGGCAAATAGACGATAGCCAAAATAGAAATAGCTATTCATCTCGGCTATATTTTCAGGGGTGACATGGAGCCGATCCATTTTTAATGCTCCTAGAGAATGAGCGGTAAAGGTAAAAGGAATACCTGTTTGAGCTTGAATTAAAACTGCACTCAAACCACCATCTCCGAAATGAGCTGTCATAGCATCTGGAAACTGCCCTTCTTCTTGGTAAAATTCAATGATATTGGGAACCCAATCTTCAACTATATGGGGCCAGAGTAATTCTTTACGGAGAAAATGCTCAGGACCAGCAGGTAAGCGGATAATGCGGATATTGGGTTGATGAGAATAGGCATCAAATTTATCGGCAAATGCTGGCCATTCGGGATCGATAATCTGGCGGGTGAGGATATCTACTTTATGTCCTTGTGCTGCCATTGCTAGGGCAAGTTGCTTGACATATACTAATTGTCCTCCAAAATCTGGATGTTCTGTCCAATGACAGTCCTGGGAGTCAAAGTTTCCTTGGGGGTTGAGAAATCCAATATGCATATTCTAAATGATTACTACTGGCGTAGGATAGGAAAAGGAAATTTACAATTATGGGGTTAGGGAAATCTTTTCCCTTTCTCTGCTTGCTTGTATGAAGATACAAGAGACTATAGCCGTGGAAGTATATCTACCACGGCTAATTTTATGTATGCTGAAAAAGACTGCAAAATATTAACTATCTACATTGATTAGGTATCAAACAAATCCAAATCTGTGACTGCACCAAGGCTACTGGAGGAGACTAATTTGGCATATTTTCCGAGTACGCCATTGGTGTAACGAGGTTTGTGAGGTTTCCAATTGGCGCGTCTTTGGGCTAACTCTGCATCTTCGACATGTAATTGCAATAAGCGAGCAGGGGCATCAATAGTGATGGTATCACCTTCTTCTACCAGAGCGATCGCTCCTCCAACGGCTGCTTCTGGGGCGACATGACCGACTACCAAGCCGTAAGTACCACCGGAAAATCTACCATCGGTAATTAGTCCCACGGAATCTCCTAAACCAGCGCCAATAATAGCTGAGGTGGGAGCCAACATTTCTCGCATTCCTGGTCCTCCTTTGGGCCCTTCATAGCGAACAATGATAATATCACCTGCTTGAATTTTTCCAGCCAGAATTGCTTGTAAACATTCTTCCTCTGATTCAAATACTCTAGCTGGTCCAGTGATTTTTGGTTGTTTAACTCCTGTAATTTTAGCGACTGCTCCTTCTGAAGCCAGATTTCCTTTAAGAATTGCCAAGTGTCCTTGGGCATACATAGGATTATGCCAAGGGCGGATGACATCTTGGTCTGTTGATGGTTCTGTGGGTATATCAACCAAAACTTCGGCGATGGTTTGTCCCGTAATAGTCATACAATCACCATGTAACAGGTCATGTGCCAATAGCATTTTCATGACTTGGGGAATGCCTCCAGCTTTGTGTAAATCCGTAGCTACGTATCTGCCACTGGGTTTTAAATCACATAACACAGGAACGCGGGCGCGGATAGTTTCAAAATCATCCAAGGATAATTCTACCCCAGTAGCCCGGGCGATCGCTAGAAAATGTAACACAGCGTTAGTGGAACCACCCACTGCCATAATTACGGAAATAGCGTTTTCAATGGACTTACGGGTGATAATTTGCCTGGGTAAGAGTTGTTTGCGAATTGCTTCTACTAAAACAACAGCTGACTTTTCCGCACTGTCAGCTTTTTCGGCATCTTCTGCTGCCATAGTAGAAGAATAGGGCAAACTCATACCCATAGCTTCAAAGGCGGAAGACATGGTGTTGGCTGTAAACATACCTCCACAGGAACCAGGACCGGGACAAGCGTTGCGTTCAACGGCAAATAGTTTCTCTTCGTCAATTTTACCAGCACTGTATTCTCCTACAGCTTCAAAGGCACTGACAACGGTGAGATCACATCCACCGTAGTTCCCCGGTTTAATGGTACCACCATAGACGAAAATAGCAGGTACATTCATGCGAGCGATCGCAATCATCGCCCCAGGCATATTTTTATCACAACCACCAATTGCTAGCACCCCATCCATACTTTGCCCATTACAGGCTGTTTCAATGGAATCTGCAATCACTTCTCGGGACACCAAGGAATATTTCATCCCTTCAGTACCCATAGAAATGCCATCACTAATGGTAATAGTACCAAACATCTGTGGCATTGCCCCAGCCTGTTTAATACCAACCTCTGCCCTTTTTGCTAGTTCATTAATACCCATATTGCAGGGAGTAATGGTACTATAACCATTGGCAATCCCAACTATTGGTTTAGTAAAATCTTCATCTTGAAAACCAACAGCACGCAACATTGCACGATTAGGCGATCGCTGTACCCCTTGGGTCACTACTTGACTTCTCAAATTTTCCACCATCTTCTGAATACCCCTAGTACCATTTCTTTTACTTATGGCACTTCTTCTTTCCGATTATTTCAGAGTATCAGAAAGGTTACGTTTTATTTCTACCCCCAGGTATATTCTGGCAATAAAAGAGGGCTGTGTGCGCATATCAGACATCATGAAGAAAATTATGCTCTAAACCAGCCCCTGTAAGTGATCCCGAAAAACATAATTTTGGGAAAATCAACAATTATCAAGGAAAAACTAATCGTTATTATCAGGAAAAATTAACTGTTGCATCATGGATACATCAAAAAGTGTAAATTATCGCCCAGCAAGAGTTGATGAAGATTCACTAATAGCAGAACATTTTTATTATTTGTGGCGAGATAATGAAATTCCTGCTGAGGGTATTATTGCTGAATGGTTGGAAGTTAGTTTGCAATTTATCAATCGCGTTCGCCAGGAATTATCCTACCAAGGATTTGTAGCTGAGTTGTCAGGTGAAGTGATTGCTTCTGCTGGGTGTCAATTATTTGCAGGTTTATACCCCCACATTTTGACTGATAATTATCGTAAATATGGCTACATCTGGGGCGTGTATGTGGAACCACCCCATAGAAATCAAGGAATTGCCAAGCAACTTATGGGTATGAGTATGAAGTATCTAAAGACCATAGGTTGTACTAGAGCAATACTTCATGCTTCCCCTTCAGGGAAACTTGTTTACCCTAGTCTTGGTTTTTCTAATACAAACGAAATGGGATTGGATTTGCCAAGAGAAAATGGTGCAGTTGATCGTAGCAATTGATGATCGCTAAAGTAGTAATTAACTAACAAACCCGCCAATTTTACAGTATCAACCAAGGGGCTGGTTAAACGATTTGACCAAGCGAAAACCAATATGTGTCGTCCTTAGCTCTGTAAGTACAGGAAACTCTTCTTTTAGCCTGTCTATTTTTATTTGTGTTACTACCCCATCGACTATCTGATTGATACTAAAAGAAGCAGGTTTCTGACGAGGTGGATAGTCAACAATTTATTTAATACTGTTGCTAAACTTCTCCGTGTCGCATTCCGCATAGCACGAGCGTGGGAACAAACTTTCAGGATAGTTTCTACTAAATTATGTAATGGTTGACAGTCACTATCACTTCACCAAAATTCTCTTTCCTCAGCACAGTTAGAAGCAGATATGGAGAGTGAATAAATCGCACCAGTACAATTATTGTCAGCTTTAGAATCTCTAACATGGCGTTGTTTAATTGAAAGCCATACCGCAGGTTTGAGTCTATAACCTTGGGTGAGGGAATATGTGATAGAACAGTTTTCAGATTTTTATGCAATCAAAAACAATCCTCACAAGTTTCTCAAATTTTCTCCCTAATCTAAAAATTGGCGTTGCTGAATACAGGGATGATTGAGGCTGACACGGTAAGCCACTGCGGTGGATGGGTTTCTCGGCATAAAGCAACTGGCGCAACCCGAAGGGGAACAGAAAGACACGGAGACACAGTGATTATGGTTTATCCTCATCTGACAAAATTATCCCGCAATTATGCAATGTCTAAAAATTTAGCCATTGTAAGGGTTCAAAATAATAATGCTTACCATTAAACTTGCAAAAATTCTCAAATTTTTACAATTTATTATTTTATTACCGATGATTTTCTGGCAATATGGGTTGGGGAATTTGAGCCAGTTAAAGGATATTGTTAACCGTTGAAATGCAAGTATTTTAGGTAAACTGCAATGAAGACTCAAAAGCGTCTTGGTATCCTAACAAGTGGTGGTGATTGTCCCGGACTTAATGCCGCCATTAGAGCGGTGGTTAGCCATGCAAGTATAACTTATGATTGGCAAGTTTTTGGTATTCCCTATGCGACAAAGGGGCTATTAGAACAAAAGGCAATTCCTCTGACTGTACATTGTATGGATTTACGAGGTATGAACCCTTTATTAAATATGGGTGGTACTATTCTTGGTAGCATCAATAAAGGTGATACTCTGGCTCATATTGATGACATAATTGCCGGTTACAATGCATTAGAATTAGATGCTCTAATTGGCATTGGGGGAGATGGTAGTTTAACGATTCTTGATGTATTGCAAAAAAAAGGTAATTGGCAGTTTATTGCTATTCCCAAAACAATTGATAATGATGTAGCATTTACTGAGAAAGTAATCGGTTTTGATACCGCTTTGAATACAGTAGTTGATGCTTTAAATCGCTTAACTTTTACTGCTGCAAGTCACGATCGCGTAATGATTGTTGAAGTCATGGGGCGGAGTGCGGGACATCTCGCCCTTCAGTCTGGAATCGCTGGGGGAGCTGACTGTATTTTAATTCCGGAGATCCCCTACTCAATTAAAGGTGCTTGTTCTCACCTGCGAGAATTACGGGATTGCTGGGGTCGTAGATTTGGGATTGTAGTTGTGGCGGAAGGCGCTGAAGTTGCTGAAGATAGTTGTTGTCCGACTGAATTGACAAAAGAAAAATCATCACAGGGCATGGGAAAATATATTGCAGATGAAGTTCGCAACTGTTCTCATAATCAATTAGATATTAGAGTTTCGGTATTGGGACATATTCAACGGGGGGGTATTCCTTCCGCAGGGGATAGATTGCTAGCAAGTGCTTTTGGTAAAGCTGCGGTAGATTTATTGGCTCAGGGAGAAACTGGAAAGATGGTAGCTTGGCAAAATGGACAAGTAGTCGGGGTCCCTTTACAAACAATTACAGACAATAGTCCATCCCTGGTAAAACCTGATAACTTTTTGATAGGAACAGCCCAATCTTTGGGTATTTATGTTGGCAATACCCAGCATATTTCGGCATGAAAAAATTTAGGCTTTATTCTAATATGACCATCTCTCTACATCTCCCATACTCCCTTACCTACAAGACTTATAAGACTTATAGGTAAGGGATAGAACCTTAGATATGGGGTCAATCCAAAATCCAAAATCTAAAATCCAAAATTGTTATGACAAACTCCCTAAAAATTCATAATCAAGTTATTATTAATAGACAAGATTTACAGCAATTACTAGATGTACTGACTCAACAAGAATATCAGCTAATTGGTCCAACTATTGCAGAAGGTGCAATTGTCTATGATGAAATATCTCAGGTAGAAGACTTTCCCATCGGCTGGACTGATGAGCAAGATGGTGGAACTTACCGCTTAAAACCACGGGATGATCAAGCTGTTTTTGGTTATTCTGTAGGACCCCATGCTTGGAAAAAATATTTATTTCCCCCTCGGGTGCGTTTATGGTCAGCGAAACGCCAAGATCAAGAGATTCAAATTACCCCAGAAACTCCCGACTCCACCAAAAGAGCTTTGATTGGAGTCCGCGCCTGTGAGTTAAATGCGATCGCAATTCAAGATCAAGTATTTCTGGAAGGGGTTGCAGTTGACCCCCATTACCAAGCCAGTCGAAATAATATTTTTATTGTTGCTGTTAATTGCGCTCAAGCTGGAGGGACTTGTTTTTGTGTATCAATGCAAACAGGCCCCAAGGCAAAACAAGGATTCGATTTAGCTTTAACAGAGGTTTTATCAGCCGAACGCCACTATTTTGTCGTTGAAGTTGGTAGTGAAGCAGGGGCACAAGTACTGAGTCAAGTATGCCACACACCAGCCACAGAACAAGAGCAGGTAACAGCAGATGCAATCATTGCCCAAACGGCTGAAAACATGGGACGTAAACTAGATACAGAAGGTATCAAAGAGCTGCTTTACGACAATCTAGAACATCCCCAGTGGGATGATGTCGCCTCCAGGTGTCTGACCTGTGGTAACTGTACCTTAGTCTGCCCCACCTGCTTTTGCTCCAACGTAGAAGATGCGACTGATTTAACTGGCGACCATGCAGAAAGATGGCGACAGTGGGACTCTTGCTTCAGCGTGGAGTTTTCCTATTTACATGGGGGAAGCGTCAGAAATAGCGTTAAATCCCGCTACCGTCAATGGATGACCCACAAATTAGCCAGTTGGATTGACCAATTTGGCACATCAGGATGTGTTGGTTGTGGGCGTTGTATTACTTGGTGTCCCGTAGCGATCGATATTACCCAAGAGGTGAAGGCAATTCAAGAAAGTAATAAGTAATTGGATTACTAGTAACTAAAATGACCAAAAAATAGACTGGATACAAGCCCCCCGCAGTCGCTCATGGGGGAAACCAACGCCAGTCGTCTGCGGCGCTGGCTCCCCAATACCGCGCTGCTCTCCGGATTTATCCGTGGAGAGTCAAAAATTTTTTCTGAGTTTCAAGCCCCTCAATTTATCGATGAGGTAACTGATAACTGATAACTGATAACTGATAACTGAAATGACACTATCAACTTTAGAACCACTATTAAAAGAACATGGCTTCTTTCAAGGACTAAAACCAGAGTATATCCAGCTTTTGGTTGAATGTGCATCAAACACCCGGTTTGACGCAGGACAAATGATTTTCCAGCGTGGTCAGCAAGCCAATCAATTTTACCTCATTAGAAATGGTAGAGTCTCTGTAGAAATTACTGCACCTGGAAAGCAGGCAATAGTCATTAAAACCCTCACAGATCATGATGTACTGGGATGGTCTTGGTTGTACCCGCCCTACGAATGGCAATTTGATGCACGAGCCCTAGAAATAACGCGAGCGATCGCACTAGATGGTAGCTGTTTGCGTCGTAAATGTGACAACGATCCAGAACTAGGTTACGAAATGATGAAACGCTTTTCCTTCATTATGTTGGAAAGTTTACAAGCCACCAGATTACAACTGTTAGACCTCTACGGTTTACCTTCTTAAGGAGTTTTGATGACCACTTCTATTAATCAAGAGAACAAGGGAGAATTTATTCCCCTCTCTCCCACAGCCGTTAACCCAATGGTACCGAAAATTTACCGGGTAAAACGGACACATAAAGAAACTCATGATATTTTTACCTTAGATTTAGAGCCCGCACAAGATCAAGAACCATTTATCTTTGCACCCGGTCAATTTAATATGCTCTACGCTTTCGGTACCGGAGAATGTGCTATTTCTATCAGTGGTAATCCAGAAGAAACCCATAAATTACAACATACAACTCGGATCGTGGGAACTGTTACCACTGCCCTCAGTAAACTTAAACCTGGTGACACAATGGGAATACGTGGTCCCTTTGGTAGTTGCTGGCCCTTACAGGTAGCTGAGGGTAATGATGTGATATTAGTAGCTGGGGGAATTGGTTTAGCACCGTTACGACCAGCGATATATCATATACTTGCAAATCGGCAAAAATACGGTCAAGTCGTCTTGCTTTTTGGGACTCGTACCCCTGAAGATATAATCTTTCACCGTGAATTAAAGCGGTGGAAATCTCGCTTTGATATGGAAGTATTGGTTACAGTTGACCGTGCCCAAGCTGGTTGGCAGGGAAACGTAGGTGTTGTGACAAATCTTATCCGTAGAGCGCCTTTTGACCAAATCAATACTACAGCAATCATGTGCGGACCAGAAGTAATGATGCAGTTTACAATTGCAGAATTATTGCAACGCGGTGTGAGTTCAGAGAGTATTTATATTTCAATGGAACGGAATATGAAATGTGCTATTGGTTTTTGTGGTCATTGTCAACTAGGACCTACTTTTATTTGCAAAGATGGCCCTGTTTTTCGGTATGACAAAATGAAGTTTTGGTTTGAACAAAGGAAGTTTTGACAATAGGCAATCTCCATCACAAATTCCTCATATTCTTGTTCTATAAATAATGCAGATGCAGCATCAAGATTGAATGTCAACAACCCACCGCTAATCGGAGTACCGATGTACCGGGAGTCCCCAGGAGGGAAGACAGATGAACAAAAAACCCAAGCTAGCAGTATGGAAATTTGCTTCCTGTGATGGTTGTCAGTTAAGTTTACTCGACTGCGAAGATGAATTATTGGCATTGGCAGGGGAAGTGGAAATTGCCAATTTCTCAGAAGCTTCCAGCGCCGTTGTCAAAGGACCTTATGATTTATCTTTAGTAGAAGGTTCAATTACTACACCACACGACGAAGAACGCATTCATAAAGTACGACGAGTATCAAAATACCTGGTGACTATTGGCGCATGTGCAACAGCAGGGGGTATTCAAGCATTACGTAATTTTAAAGATGTTAAAGAGTTTACTGCCATTGTTTACCCATCCCCAGAATATATTGAAACCTTAAATAAGTCTACTGCGATCGCTGACCATATTTTTGTTGACTTTGAGTTACGGGGTTGTCCAATTAATAAGTACCAGTTGTTGGAGGTAATTAACGCTTTTTTGCATCACCGCAAACCCAATATTCCCCAATACAGTGTCTGTATGGAGTGCAAGCGGCGGGGTACTGTCTGCGTTATGGTTGCCCAGGGTACACCATGCTTAGGCCCTGTAACCCAAGCTGGTTGTGGGGCAATTTGTCCCGCATATAACCGTGGTTGTTATGGTTGTTATGGACCTGCTGAAACTCCTAATACTGCATCTTTGTGTGGTTGGTGGCAAGGTTTGGGTGTAAATGAAACTGATTTAGTCCGTAGTTATCGCACATTA